>MGDH01000016.1 GCA_001790855.1 Candidatus Schekmanbacteria bacterium RIFCSPLOWO2_02_FULL_38_14
TACCCACAGCTCTGCAGTGCCCATAACAATACCACCGCTTACACCCTCAGCACCAGCCCATGTTGTAGCAGTTGTACCGTGCTGCCCTCTTGTAATCCCCGTAAAGCCCGCCCTGTAGATGGTAGTTGGAGCGCTATGCGCTGCTACATCTGTTACATCCACTCCCCTCATCGGTGTCCAAAGGGTTAACCCGGTTATACTGTTATAGTATATTTCCTCATCATCAATCAAAATACGCCTTTGGTTGCTGCCAGCACCGCTAGAACTTGCGGGCAGTCCTGTTGTTCCTGATAAGACAATACCGTAGTCACCAGTTCCATGCCTTGTGGTCCTGAATACAGGCGTTCCTTTTGGATGATTTGCAATACCGTGGTCTCTTGGTCCTCTTGAGCCTCTTCCAGAAAAATCACCACCAGGTGATCCTCCTGGGTCAGTTAAAGTTCTTAGTGTAGTTCCTGATATTGCTCCATACTGGATTACCTCACTCTCTACTACAATAGCGCCTGATGCCGGCAAACTTGCTACACTGCTCAGGACAATCGTGGTATCAGTTGCCCATACATGGCTTGCAAGAGTGCCGTCATTTGCAGGAAGAGCAGTTGTAAGCGTGAGAGCCGTAGCAACCTTATTCCCTGTGTAGTTCACCTTCTCAATAAAAATTGATGACTCAGGCACATAGTTGTTGACGTCTGCATTAGTAGACTTGTCTAAAACCAGCGTTCCCGCTGTAGTAAACCTCACTGATGGTGTACCGAAGGTAGGGTCAGTAACATAGAACGTGCTTGTTGTTTCGGTTATGCCCGCAGCAGTGTTTGAAGAGGATGCCACAGAGGTACTGAACTGCTGTCTGCTCGTGCTCATGTATAATTTGCCATTCAGCGAGACAAAGACAAATCCTTTGCCAAAGGGATCTCCAAAACCGTCTCCTGTAATCTTTATCCAGTTTACCCCGTCTGCACTCTTATAGAGCCTGAAGCCGGTATTAGTTCTCTGGAATGGATATACAGCAGCATAAAGCCACCCTTCATGTGAGCCTGTGGTAGCGGTGAAATCATCCCGCTTGTTAAAACCAGCTATTGATGATAAACTTTCTAAAGTTGCCCCGCCTGAAGCAGTGGGTGTTGTGATACCCAGTGCTGATCCGTTATCTCCTGTAAATAAATCAACCTTCCTTATCCAGTCGCTGTCTACTGTTCCTGCTGATGTTCCTGCATTTGACGAAAAATATAGCTCGCCTCCGGAAGAATTGTACTGGGCAATTCCCTGCGGAAGGTTATTTGTAGATACTAAAAGAGTATTATCAATAACCGGTGAGGCTGTGCCCTCGGTGCTCGGAGCAAAGGCAAAAAGATCAAATGATGTTCCATTGGCGGTTTCACTAAGACCACGCTCGTTTGGGCCCTTTGTTAAACGAAGCTTATTACCAGAGGCAGGAACATGGTCATTTGCATGGATTCCATAGATTAGCGTACTGCCTTTATTGTCAATGATTGTCACGCTTGACCTTCCAAGAGTATCATTATGTGCCCAGTGATGGGCAAGCTCATGGTCTAAAGGGGTTGTGCTAAAGGTTACTGTACATATATACATGGATGAACCATTAATCAGTGCCGGTGCTGCAGTGATTGTTGCATAGATATCATCAGAGGTGATATCTGTAATCTTAGTCCAGTCACCGTTAGTAACCCAGTTACCATCACCACGTGCTCCAGTTATCACACCGTTAGTATATGTTGTCCCTTTGCCTGTACCATTTGCAGGGCCAGCCCTGTAAATCTGTGCACCGGGCTTTGCTGTAATCCCGCCCTTTGCAAAAAACAAGTACTTGTCTGATGTGCCAAACTGAACATTGCTGACAGCAGAGGATATTGATGTGCCATAGGTGCCTTGCTCGTCTATATCACCGAACGCATCGCTCATTACTATATTCCATGATCCTGCTGATCCGGTTGGTGAATAGTCAAACCGGGCTTGTGTTACGGTGCCGGGTGTCTTATTGTATCCTCTGAAATAACCTGTGGCAAATAAATTTCCATCAAACTCAAGTAAATCTTTTATAGCTTTGGTGTCTGTCATGCTGTGGACTTTTGTCCATGTTGTGCCTGAGCCAGACCATCTCCATATCTCAGCGCCCTGCTGGTTATTAGGGTCTGTCTGCCCATTGCCAAATATTGCTGCCTTGCTTGTTCCTGCATAAAGGGCACCGTTAAAGCCTGCCAGAGATGTGCCCCAGTTGTTATAGCCAAAATTTAAATAATCTTCAGCGCCTCCGAAACCATCCGCATTAATCTGGGACCATGTTCCGCCTGTAGGCTCATACTCCCATACCTCGGCACCGGTAATTCCAGTTCCTGTTCCAATTCCACCAGGAAAGTCATTTTGTTTGCCTGTATCCCTTGCAGGATGAACCTGTTTGCCCATTGTAACATAGAGTTTACCATTAAAGGCTGTCATTGAATCAATAAATATTTTGTCTCCCCTATCAGCATCAGCATTCTCCCATGCTGTAGATGCTATGCCGTCACCGGCTATCTGATGCCAGTTGTCTGCATAGATATTGCCAGAGAAGCTAAAGTTAACTGCATCAGGGTCAGAAAATTTCCATGCAACCCTTGAACTCGATCCCCCTGAAGCAATATATTCCGCATTTGGTGCGTGATTGAAATAAGGATTCCCATCAGGGTCATAGCCATATTCATTATTGACCGAGATGCCAGAAGTAACACTGCTGATTGTAACATAAGTACCGTAAAGAGTATCTGATGAATTGTTAGTTAAGAGAACTGAGGCTGTAAAAATCTTATCTCCGGCATTCCAAAAAGAATTTACTCCATCAGTTGAAATTGTGATGTTTGGTGTAACACTAAGTTTTGATGAAACTCCTTTTTTTCTCTTGCCGTCAAGGTACTCAATCTTCATACTCCCTCTTGCAACATCAATATGGGCAACAAAGCTCTGAATAGGCTTTTTGGAATTTTTTTTCAGAGAACCTTCAACTTCCCCATTACCTAAACCAAGTTTTCCGCCGCCTCCGCTATCACCTCCGCATCCTTGGAGGGTTAAGATCAAAAATGTTATTAATATAACTAAGTATAACCCCTTAGAAAAAACATTTTTCATAATCCCTTCTCCTTATAAATTACCTTTATAGACTATCCTATTTAATTTTTATTACAAATTGCTTACTCTTGGTCTTCTTTGCAGGACTGCTTGAGTCTGTTACAGTTATTTTGAATTTAAATGTTCCTCGTGTTGTAGGCTTACCTGAAATTGCTCCTGTTGATTTATTCAGTCTCAATCTGGGAGGCAGTTTCCCACTTGCCAGTTTCCATGTATATGGAGTAGTACCACCACTTGCCTCTATCTTGCCGGAATAGGCTTTTTTCAATTTTCCTGCTGGCAAAGGAGAAGTTGTGGTAATACTTAAATTAGTAACTGAAGCAGTACCGCTAAAATCCTGAGTCTCATCTTTGGAAAGGGCTGTGAAGTCTTTTTGGGTTGGTGTAAAGGCATATCCTGTCAAAGTCGGGGTGACTGTGTAATCCTTGTCTCCTTCAAGCCCTGAGAAGGTATATTTCCCGTCACTTCCGGGATTGGTGGTTGCGCTATCTCCGCCGCTCAATGTAACTGTCACACCAATTACACTGCCGCTTCCTCCTGAAAGGCTAATCGTTCCAGATATGGTATATGTAGCTTCGGTAAAATCCTGCACCTCATCCTGAGAAAGGCTGGTAAAATCTGCTTTGGTCGGGTCAAAGATATAGCCTGGCAAGGTGGGAGTAACCGTATAATTCTTCCCTTGTTCAAGTCCCTCCTCAAAAGAATATATTCCATTATTAAGCCCGGGAGAAGTTACAGGATTTGTGGTAGCACTTTTATCTCCGCTCAGTGTAACTGTTACATCAGTTGCGCTTTTGCTTCCTCCTGAAAGAGCAATTTCACCTGTAATTGCATGGGGAAGCATATCTGCTGATTTGTCAGTAAAAACACCTGTCCCATCATTTATCAGAAGCCTATTATTACCGCCGAAATTGGTAACAAATATATCAGGTTTGTCATCCCCATTGGCATCACCTGTTGCCGCACCACTGCTGTAATCATCATCCACCGGCAAGGTTCCTTCTGTAAAATGGCCTGAACCATTATTAATAAGCAGTTTGTCCTGCCCGTCATTTGCCACAAAAATGTCATAGTCACCATCATTATCTACATCAACAGCAACAGCACTCCAGCTTGAATCTGAAATCTGTGGCAAATTTGCAGTTTTATCTTCAAACTCTGATGTTCCTGAATTAAAGATATATAACCTGTTCTGCTGTCCTTTTGCATTAGTAACAAAAATATCATTCTTGTTGTCACCGCTAAAATCCTTGATTATAACAGAAGAGCTGAAGTCTGTGTCTTGCGGAAAAAAACCAGTGCTTGCTGCGCTAAAACTCCCTGAACCATTATTAAGATACACTTTATTTACTACACCGCTATCTTTACCATTGGCTACAAATATGTCTACATCGCCGTCATTGTCCAAATCTCCAAAAGCTGCATCAAAACTGTAATCATTAAAACTTGGCAGGTTTAAAGAGGTCTTATCTGCAAACTTACTTATTCCGGTATTATAAATGTATAACCTGTTCTGCTGTCCTCCGTCATTTGCAATATAAATATAATCAACCTTATTATCACTGTTAATATCAGCCACAGTTGCAGAAATGCTTGAATCCTCATCATTAGGAATTATAATATTATTATATGTATCCCCTACCTTGCTTGAATCCTCAGTAAACTGCCCGCTACCGTTATTAAGGAGAAGTCTGTTTGCAACGCTAAGAGAATTAACAGCCAGAATATCCGGTTTTCCATCTTCATTAAAATCACCAACAACTACTTTTTCAGTAACAGTTGAGTTACTGCCAGTAATTCTTGTAGAGGTTTCATCTATAAAATATAGATTGTTGTTATTTATTAATATTCTGATTGCATTGCTTGTAGAACCGTAGGAAGAGCTTGAAACAATCAAATCTTTGTCACCATCATTATCAATGTCTGTAAAAACAGCGCTTGTATAAGGACGGGGAATCTCACCGTAACAGAAATTTGCAAAAAGTAAAATCAAGAAAACGATTAGAGAAAATCTAGCAGATTTGAAATACATTTATTCCTCCTTTTGAGTAAAAGGTAAAAAAAATATCTAATTTCTTTCTAAGCTCAGGCAATTTTTTGCAGAACCACCCCTTTCTAATAATTTAAATTTATACAAGATTTTAACTTACTTTATCCGTCATATTGCAGAAACAGACCTTATCTGAATTTTAAGACATTATAAAAAATATTTTAATTCATTTCTATAAAAAACACTATTTCTTATTAATTATCCTTAATTTATTGTCAACAAAAATTCAACTTCTACTTTTCCTCTTGACATCGCATAAACCTCCTTATATATCTTATCACCTCGTAAATGGCAGAAAGCCATGATGAAGCACTATCCTAAATTCATTGCGGGAAGCAAAGCAATTGAGGATTTAACAGAAGATGTTGGCTGTCAGTCAACAGGTAAAAATTAAAAACAAAAAGGCTAAATCAGGTAGTCTTTTTTATTTATCTGCTAATAAGAGCAGGTATATTTCCCGAAAAACATAAAGCTTGCTGGGGTAAAGAAATCTGTTGCTTGGATAAAAAATCATAAAACTTATTTCGGAGGAAAAAAATGAACATCTGCGTCATTGGCACAGGCTATGTCGGACTTGTAACAGGCGCTGTATTTGCAGACCTTGGTAATGATGTGATATGCGTTGACAGCGATGAGAAAAAAATTGAAATGCTGAATAAAAACATAATGCCAATCTACGAGCCCGGGCTTGAAGAAATGGTATCAAGAAATTTTTCTGACAAAAGACTTGTCTTTACCTCTAATCTGGAAATGGGAGTAAAAAGATCAGATGTGATTTTCATAGCTGTTGGAACGCCTCCGAAAGAAAACGGAGAAACTGATTTGACATATATAGAGGAAGCAGCAAGAGGAATAGCCAAATATATTGATAAATACAAGGTCATAGTCAACAAATCTACTGTTCCTGTTGGCACCGGCGATTTTGTAAGAGAAATCATTGAAAAGAATAAAAAAACTAATGTTGATTTTGATGTTCTATCAAACCCTGAATTTTTAAGAGAAGGCTCGGCAATAAGAGACACGCTGCACCCGGACAGAATTGTAATAGGCGCGCCATCAAAACAGGTAGCAATGGTTCTTCTTGAACTTTATGCTACCCTTGAAAGGCCAATGATTATAACTGACATTTACAGCGCTGAGATGATAAAGTATGCGTCAAACTCCTTCCTTGCATTAAAAATTTCATTTATTAACTCAGTTGCTGACCTGTGTGAAAAAACAGGTGCAAATGTAACTGATGTTGCAAAAGGAATGGGGCTTGACTCAAGAATTGGCCAGAATTTTCTGGACCCGGGTCTTGGCTACGGGGGTTCGTGTTTCCCAAAAGATGTTGACTCGTTTATAAAAACTGCTGAAAGATTCTCTCATCAGTTTGAAATACTAAAGGCTGCTGTAGAAGTAAACAGGCAGAGATGCCCAAAGTTTATAAACAAGATGAAAAATGTGCTCGGAACATTAAAGGGGAAGACTATAGGGATTCTTGGGCTTTCATTTAAACCCAACACTGATGATATAAGGGAAGCAAAATCCCTTGAACTGATATCATTTTTAATAAATGAAGGAGCCAATATAAGAGCATACGACCCTGTGGCAATGGATAATACAAAAGCCCTGTTTCCCGGTATCACTTACTGCAGCAACCCATACGAATTGGCAGAAGGATGTGATGCCCTTGCAATTGTAACGGAATGGAGAGAATTCAGATTTTTAAATCTTGAAAAAATCAAGCAGGCTATGAAACGTCCTGTTATTTTTGACGGAAGGAACATTTACGACCCTGCAAGAAAGAAAAAACTGGGATTTGAGTATTACAGCATAGGCAGACAAAAATGTTAAAAAGCATGACAGGATTCGGGCAGGGAGAAGCCAGCAGCAACCTGCATAAAATCAGAATTGAAATCCGCTCCGTCAATCACCGCTATCTTGAAATCTCCGCGAAACTTCCGGGAATATTAAAATCTTTTGAAAGAAAGGCTTTTGAAGAGCTTAAAAAAAATTTCTCCCGTGGAAAGTTTGAACTTTTTCTGAACCTTGATTCAAATACCAGCCAGCCTATCAAGGAAATAGAATTAGACCTCAGGCTTGCAGAAAACTATATAAAAGTCTTGAAGGAGTTAAAGGATATTTATTCTCTTTCGGGAGAAATCACTGTATCAGATGTTGCAAAACTGAGGGATATTTTTATTCTAAAAGAATCACAGGATGATGAAAGCTGCATTGACAGGCTTTTTGAATCAGCTCTTTCTCAGGCAATAAGCGCAATCAGGGAAAGCCGGATTTCAGAAGGAATTATCATTGAAAAGGATATGAGAAAAAGAGTTCTGGATATCTTGAAATCTGTTCAGCAGATTGATGAAAAAAAAGAGTCGTTTCTTCTTGCATATAAAGACAAACTGCAGGAAAGGATAAAAAAAATATCTTCAGGAATTGAAATAGACCCTGCAAAAATAGAGGAACAGATAGTGCTTTTTGCTGAGAAAAGCGACATCACAGAAGAAGTTTTAAGGGCTAAAACCCATCTTGAAAATTTTTTAAAGCTTTTTAAAGAATGCGAACCTGTTGGAAGAAAAATGGATTTCTACATACAGGAAATTAACCGCGAAATAAACACAATGAGCTCCAAAAGCAGCAGCGTGATTGTCTCAGAAACAGCAGTCATAGTGAAGGCTGAACTTGAAAAGATAAGAGAGCAGGTACAGAATGTTGAGTAGAAAAAACTTCCTTCTGATAGTTTCTGCGCCTTCAGGGGGAGGAAAAACCACTCTGTGCAAAAAACTAATTGAATCTCTCCCTGATATAAAACTCTCTGTTTCCTATACCACAAGAACGCCAAGAAGCGGTGAAATCAATGGAAATGATTATTTCTTCATCTCAGGCAAACGTTTCAGGGAAATGAAATCAAAGGGGGCTTTTGCCGAGTGGGCGCTGGTTCACGGGAATTATTATGGAACAACTTTAAAAAATGTAAAGGAAGCAATGGACAGGGGAAATGATCTGGTTTTAGCCATTGACACGCAGGGTGCCACAAAAGCAAGAAAGAAGTTCAAAAATTCGCTACTTGTCTTTGTAATCCCTTCTTCTTTAAAGGAACTTGAAAAAAGATTAAAAAGCAGGAATGCTGACTCCTTTGAGGAAATAGAGAAAAGGCTGAAAGCTGCCTTAAAGGAAATAAAATGTATTCCCAGATATGATTACCTGATAATTAATGACAATATCCATTCAGCCTTATCAGAGTTAAAATCCATTGTCATTGCTGAAAGGATAAAAGTCTCAAGAATCAAGGAAAAGAAATTCAGCTTAAAAAACCTTCTCTGATGAACACACATATTATTTTAGCTTCATCCTCACCGAGAAAAAATTCTCTGCTAACTGAAACAGGACTAAAATTTAAAACTGTACCATCCAATGTTGATGAAAAAGCAAAAATTTCAGAAAGTGCAGAGGATTTTGCTTTAAGAACAGCAAAAGAAAAAGCCTTAAAGGCTTCATTGAAAGAGAAGGGAATAATCATAGCTGCTGATACAGTGATTAAGATTGATAGTTCAATTATCGGGAAACCGAAAGACGGAAAAGATGCTGTAAGAATCCTCTCGCGTTTGAGCGGAAGAAAACATGCTGTGATAACAGGGCTTGCTGTTTATGATACTTCAACAAAAAGATTCTATACCAAATGTGTAAGGACATATGTGACAATGGATACACTGAGCCCTGAACAGATAAAATCCTATGTCAGAACAGGAGAACCGCTGGATAAAGCAGGCGGATATGCCATACAGGGCAAAGGGAAATTTTTTATTCGCAAAATCGACGGATGCTATTTTAATGTTGTTGGACTTCCCCTGAATGCCCTGTCAAAGCTTTTAAATAAAGCAGGATGCAAAAAACTCTTTTAAAAATAAAGGTTACTCCACGTTCTTCAAAAAATGAAGTAAAGGAACTTTCTGATGGCGTGCTAAGAATCCGCCTCACATCTCCTCCGACAGAAGGTAAGGCAAATGAGCATCTCGTAAAATTTCTGGCTGAAATTTTTAATATTAAAAAATCAGATATAAGAATTGTATCAGGTTTTAAATCACGGGAAAAACTGGTAGAAATCTCTGCAAAATCCATTCAGATACCAACAATAAAAAAAGTTTAAAATTTTTACGTTGATTTGAGATTTTGGATTTGATATTTTATAATGCATAATTAAGGTAGATTTGTCCAAAATAAATTTGTGTCCAGTAAAATTAATGTCCTCTTGATTCCTGCTGGAGTTTACCATCATGAAAATGGGGGTAGGAATCATCATGAGTCAAAGGCTCATAAAGGGGCATGAAAATAATCAGGCGCCTGCCTGCCGGCAGGCAGGTCCCGCCTGTCCATGAAAATTTTAGAGTCAATGACAATAATTAATTGGAACAGTAGTGCTTAATTTACTAAAATTCTTATGAGGGAAGAAATGTTTAAGACCGTTGAATGGAAAAATAATTTTGTCAGATTAATTGACCAAATCAGGTTGCCTGACAAGGAGGTTTATGTTGACTGCAGAAACTATGAAGAAGTAGCTCAGGCAATAGAAAAAATGATAGTCAGGGGCGCTCCTGCAATCGGTGTGACAGCAGCTTTTGGAATCGCTCTCGGGGCAGTAAAATCAAAAGCAGACACTATAGGAAAATTTAAAGCAGAATTTGATAAAATCTGTTATCGTTTAAGCATTACAAGACCAACCGCAGTTAACCTTTTCTGGGCAATTGACAGGATGAAGGAAGTTTTCATCAAAAACAGCAAATGCCCGCCTGATGAAATTAAAAGGCTTCTTCTCAAAGAAGCAAAAACTGTTTGTGAAGAAGATATAAAGATTAACAAATTAATCGGAATGCACGGCAGCAAGCTGATAAACAACGGAGACACTGTCCTGACTCACTGCAATGCAGGCGCGCTTGCAACAGCAGGCTTTGGAACAGCCCTTGGTGTTATAAGGGCATCTGTTAATGACGGGAAAAAAATTGCGGTTATTGCTGATGAAACAAGACCGTTTTTGCAGGGAGCAAGGCTTACAGCATGGGAGCTTTTAAAGGATAAAATCCCTGTGACATTAATCTGCGATAATATGGCGGGTTATTTTATGAGCAAAGGAGAGATTTCAAAAGTCATTGTAGGAGCCGACAGGATAGCCTCAAACGGGGACGTAGCAAATAAAATAGGAACTTATACTGTGGCTGTTCTTGCAAAAGAACATAATATACCATTCTATGTGGCAGCACCAATATCAACCATTGACCCTAAAATGAAAAACGGAAAATTCATTCCGATTGAGGAAAGGAATCCTTTGGAGATAACTACAATCAAAGGAAAACCAATTGCACCTCAAAAGGTTAGAGTCAAAAACCCTGCCTTTGATGTTACTCCAAACTGCTATATCTCTGCAATCATAACTGAGAAAGGAATTTTAAGAAAACCGTATTCAGAAAGCATCAAAAAGGTTTTAACCCGCATAAGTTCTAAGAAGAAATAAAACCTTACAACCAACTATCCCTTTCCGCTAACGCTCATCTCTTCAATCATCAGCGTTGGGGCACCAATCCTTCCATAAAATCTTAAATCAGAGCCGACTTTTTTAACAGACCTGAATAAATCCATTATATTTCCTGAAATCACAACACCCCTTACAGGAAATGATATCTTCCCTCCTTTAATCCATAAACCTGAAACACCAAGAGAGAAATCCCCTGAAATCGGATTGGCAGTATGAACACCCATTGCCTCTCTTATAAGAAAACCATCATCAATTTCTGAAACAATTTCTTCCTGTGAAATGTTTCCCTTTTCTATATAAAAATTGGAAACGCTAACCCTTGGTGTATCTTTAAACCCTCCTCTGAATCCATTCCCTGTGGAAACTGTGTCGTCTTTTTTCGCTGTGTATATATCGTACAGAAAACCTCTCAGGACTCCGTTTTCAACCAGAACTGTCCTCTGCATCGGAACTCCTTCGCCATCAGCAGGCGCTGATGCTAATCCCTCAGGCAAAAGCCCGTTATCAACGATTGAAATCTGCTTTGCAGCAACACTTTCGCCTGTTTTTCCGGAAAGCATTGATTTCCCTTTCTGTACATTATCAGCAGACAATGAAGAAGCAAAAATGCTTAAAAATTCCATAGCCACATATGGGTCAAGAAGAACCGGAACCTTTTTTGTCTCCACAGAAGTTGCACCAAGCATCTCAACTGCCCTTCTTGCAGCCTCTCTTCCAACCATCTCAAAATCCAGATTTTTAAACCACCTTGATGAATCAATTTCCCATCCCGTTTCCATCACATTGTTTTCCTGGGCAATCAGGGTTATGCTTGAGGAACAGTAAGTTCCCCTGTTGGTATATTCCAGTCCCTTTGTGTTTAAAATCGCAACCTCATACTGAGTATCATCGAATGAGCATTTTCTTACATTTATAATTCTTTTATCAAAATCTCTTCCTGTTTTTTCTGCAAATCTGGTTTTTTCTATTTTTTCCTCTATGGATATTTCGCTCAATTTTTCATCAAAGCAGTTGACCTGAGGATATCTTTCAACTGCCTCAGAAAAACCCCTGAACTCGTCAGGAGTGCTATTCCTTGCGCTGCTGATTGCCTTGTCTATTAGTTTATTGATTGAATCGCTGTTAAAATCATTACAATAGGAAAAACCGCATGCTCCGTCAACCATAACTCTCAACCCAATTCCTCTGTCCTTGGCAAGTTCAAAAGAGTCAACCCTCTGGTCTTTTATCTCAATTGAAGTGGACTCAGAACTTGTCATATATACTTCTGCACCCTGAGCCTTTCTCCCTTTAGCTTTTTTCAAAATTTCTCTGCAAAGTTTTATTGCTTCCAATTCACTCTCCATATTTTCGGGACATTCTTGTCCCGCTGACATTTCAATTTTCATTTTCATCCAATTCCTTAATCAGAGCGACTTCATCACAGTGAGGAAATTTTATGCATTTCATACAGTCATTCCAGATTTTCTGCGGCAGTTCTGATTTGTCAACTACAGTAAATCCTTTTTTCTTAAAAAACTCCGGTTCATAGGTTAAAGCGAAAACCTTTTTTATTTCAATTTTTCTTGCATCTGAAAGACATTTTTTTATAAGTTTTGAACCGATTCCCTTTCCAACAGCCTTTTTCTTAACAGCTAAAGAGCATATCTCTCCAAGATTACTCCAGAAAACTTTCAGGTTGCAGACACCAAGGATTTCATTCCCTTTCTCATACACTAAAAATCCCCTGATGCTTTCACATATTTCACTCAAAGAGCGGGGAATCATCTTCCCCTTTTTGGCATAAAAGTTGATTATTTCCTGTATTGTAGGAACATCGCTTATCCTTGCGCTCCTGATTTTCCCTTCAACCCTCTTTCCCATAATCTGTTTCCTTCAAATTTATTTAAAATGAAACTAATTTATGTATCAAGCCTTGTCAATTAAAAATAATTCTGTTGATTTGATTTCAATAAATATGGTAACAATTTCAAAAAAGGTCGGCAAGCCTGCTTAATAAATGAAAAAATTGCAGGAATCGAATGAATGAAAAATTCCAATAAGTCTGCAGAAGGCATTAAAATTGTTTGCAGCAACAGAAAAGCATCACATGATTACCATATCATTGAAAAAATTGAAGCAGGCATAGTCTTAGCTGGAACAGAGGTAAAATCGCTGAGGGAAGGCAAGGCTAATCTGAAAGACAGCTATGCGCTGATAAAAGATGAAGAAATATACCTTTTGAACTGTCACATAAGCCCTTATTCTCCGGGGGCAAGGGAAAATCCTCCTCCAGCAAGGGCAAGGAAACTCCTTCTGCACAAAAAAGAGATACAGAGGCTGATAGGAAAAACCCGTGAAAAAGGATTCACTTTGGTTCCATTAAAGATTTATTTTAAAAAAGCACACGCCAAGGTTGAATTAGCGCTTGTAAAAGGGAAAAAGCTTTATGATAAAAGAAGGGCTTTAAAGGAAAAAGAATCAAAGCGTGAACTTGAAAGAGCAATGAAAAACAGATGACAAAAAGTAAATATAAAATATATTTTTCTGTTTTATTCTTCCTGATTTTCTCAGATTTGCTGTCTATTGAAGCGCTCTCAGTTCTAAAGGAGACTCAGGCAATCTCTCCTGCGGTTTCCAAAAAAAAGCTGGTAGCCATTGACCCGGGGCACGGAGGAAAAGACATTGGGTGTAAAAGCCCCAATGGTCTGACAGAAAAAGAAATTACCCTTAAGCTGGCTTTAATGGTTAAGGATATTCTTTCCAAAAACCCGGTTATGGATGTCTTCCTCGCAAGAAGCGAAGACATTGACCTGTCATCTGAAAAACGGGTATCTTTGGCAAACTCAAAAGGAGCTGATATTTTTTTAAGTCTCCACATAAACGCTTCATTTGATAAAAATCAAAAAGGAATTGAAATATACTATTACTCTGAGGATAATTTAGGTTTTTCCTATTCTCAATCTCAGACCCAGAGTTTAAACCCGGAAGCCAGTGATGAAGAAAATAAATCTCTGATTTTACCGTGGAACGAAGCGCAGAATATTTTTATACCAAAAAGTTTTGAAGCTGCATCCTTTCTTGAAGAAAGTTTTAAAAGTTCTCAGGAGATAGCATTCAGGTCAGTCAATCCCGCGCCGCTTCTTGTTCTGACAGGGACAGCAATGCCTGCTGTTCTCATAGAAGCTGGCTTCATCACTAACACTGAAGAAGAAACCGCTTTGTCAAGAGATGGATATCTAAAAGTTCTTGCTATAAAGATTGTAGAAGGAATAACAAAATATTTTGAGGATAATGGGTAGAAATGTCAAGCCCTGTAAAAAAATATAATTATCATTTGCGCAAGCTAACAGCCTTTACACTCTCAATCATTCTCTTTCTTTCATTATATCCGGGCTGTAGCAAAAAATCTTCAACAGAAAAAAAAACCCGTAGCGATGCAAATTCTGAAAATGAACCAAAAGAAAAAAAAGAAATGGTAGTTAAAGTTTTTTTCCTTAACGGGTCAGAGCTTGCTTATGAAGAAAAGACAATATTTTTCAACAGCGGGAAACCCTCTGAAAAGATAAATGAGGCATTAAATGCTCTTATTGAGGGTCCAAAACAAGGGATGACTCCGACTCTGTCAAACAAGATAAAGCTTCTGAATGCCTTTTTTGATGAAGACGGAACTGCTTATCTCAATTTCTCAAAGGATATTATAAAAAACAATCCCGGAGGAACTTTTGCAGAACTTTCAGCAATCAACTCCATAGTCCATACCCTTGTTGAAAATTTTGAGGAAATAACTGCTGTTCAGATTTTAATCAACGGAGAAGAAGTAAACACGCTATGGGGACACATAGATACCTCAAAGCCTTTTAAACTCAAAGAATTTTCTGAAGCATCTCTCAGGAAATAATGAGGAAAAATGAGCGCTAAGGATAGGAAAAAACCTATAGGAGTTTTTGACTCAGGAATTGGAGGGCTTACAGTCCTTAAACAGATAATGAGACTTTTGCCGAATGAAAATACTATTTATCTTGGGGACACAGCAAGAGTGCCTTATGGCACTAAGTCACAGGAAACAGTAAAAAAATATTCTTTTCAGAATATCCACTTCCTGCTTGAAAAAGGGGTAAAACTGCTGGTAATAGCCTGCAATACTGCCACTGCTTACAGTCTTGACACAGCCAGAGAAACTTTTAAAATTCCAATAATAGGAGTTATTGAGCCTGGCGCAATGGCAGCAGTAAGGGAAAGCAGTATTAAAAGAGTTGGTGTGATAGGAACACGAGGAACCATTGAAAGCTCTGTTTACAGAAAGGCAATCATGTCCCTTAACCCGGAATTTAGCGTGTTTGAAAAACCATGCCCCCTGTTTGTATCGCTTGCCGAGGAAGGACTAATCCATGACAATATAACTTTTATGATAGCTGACAAATATCTTGCATCTTTTAAAAGCAAAAGAATTGATACACTTGTGCTTGGGTGCACCCACTATCCTTTGCTCAAAAACATAATTCAGAAATCAATGGGAAAATCTGTAAATCTCATAGACTCAAGCATTGAAACAGCAAAGGTGGTAAAAGATATTCTAAAGAAAAACACTCTGGAGAATAAAGTTGCAACCAAACCTTATCACCGATTCTTTGTAACTGACACTTCATCCCATTTTTTAAAAACTGCAAAGCTCTTCCTCGGAAAAGAAATAGAGCATTTTGTTCAGGTAGATTTGTAGAGAGTGGAGAAAAAATGTAACAAGGGTGGGGGCAAGACAATGCCTGTCTAAAAGTAGGGGCAGACACCTGCCTGCCGGCAGGCAGGTGTCTGCTCAGAGAAAGAGGAGACAATCGTGAGACACGATGGACGCAAATATGACGAGATGAGAAAGGTAGAAATCAAAAGAAGGTTTTTAAAGAATCCTTCAGGCTCTGTGCTTATTTCCCTCGGAGAAACAAAAGTCCTCTGCACAGCAACAGTTGAAGAAAAAGTGCCGCAGTTTCTGGAAAATACAGGTACAGGATGGATAACAGCAGAGTATTCCCTT
Source organism: Candidatus Schekmanbacteria bacterium RIFCSPLOWO2_02_FULL_38_14 (assembly GCA_001790855.1). Lineage (NCBI taxonomy): Bacteria > Candidatus Schekmaniibacteriota > Candidatus Schekmanbacteria bacterium RIFCSPLOWO2_02_FULL_38_14. The sequence continues at coordinate 15,697 of MGDH01000016.1, forward strand.
CTCCCGGGTTCAACACACACAAGGACAAGGCGTGAGGCTTCTGCAGGCAAAATCAGCGGAAGAACTCATGAGATACAGAGGCTGATTGGAAGGTCACTCCGTTCAATTGCAGACCTATCGCTCCTTGGAGAAAGGACAATATGGATTGACTGCGATGTGCTGCAGGCAGATGGCGGAACAAGGACAGCCTCAATAACAGGTGCCTATGTAGCGCTTGCTGATGCAATAGAGACATTGCTTTTAAAAAAAGCAATAAGCAGAAATCCTATAAAAGACCAGGTTGCCGGAATAAGTGTTGGTATAGTAAAAGGCAAAAAATGTCTGGATTTAAATTACAAGGAAGATTCAAATGCAGATGTTGACATGAATGTAATAATGACTCGGAGCGGAAAACTTGTTGAAGTTCAAGCAACCGCTGAAAAAAATGCTTTTTCCAAAAATGACCTTGATGACCTTTTGTCTTTAGCACGCAAGGGAATTTTTAATCTCTTTGATGCTCAGAAAAAAGCATTGAGTAAATAGTTGATAAAGTTTCAAAAATGGTTCAGAGTTTTATAAATTATCTAAAAACTCCTTAACTCATAACTCTGTAACTACCTAAAAACTTCTTGACAATAATTCTGTTTCAACTGAATATTTTCAGGCTATGAAATACGAACCAAAAAGCATAGAAGATAAATGGCAGAAAATTTGGGAAGAGGAAAAACTCTTTGCGGCAAAACCTGATAAAACCAGAAAAAAATATTATGTCCTTGAAATGTTCCCCTACCCTTCGGGGAAAATCCACATGGGGCATGTGAGAAACTACGTAATTGGTGATGTGGTTGCAAGGTACAAGTGGAAAAAGGGGTACAATGTCCTCCATCCCATGGGATGGGATTCCTTCGGACTTCCTGCAGAAAATGCAGCAATAAAACATAAGATTCATCCGGCAAAATGGACTGAAGAAAATATAAGTTACATGAGAAAACAGCTCAAAAGCCTTGGATTGAGCTATGACTGGGACAGAGAGATTTCAACATGCAGAGAAGATTACTATAAATGGTGTCAGTGGTTTTTCCTTAAGTTTTATGAGAGAGGGCTTGCATACCAGAAGGAATCTCTGGTGAACTGGTGTGATTCCTGCACAACCGTGCTTGCAAATGAGCAGGTAGAAGACGGAAAATGCTGGAGATGTGAAACCGAAGTGACCCAGAAGGAAATGAAACAGTGGTTCTTCAAAATTACCCACTACGCTGAAGAACTTCTTTCAGAACTTGATAACCTTAAAGGCTGGCCTGAAAGAGTCCTCATTATGCAGAAAAACTGGATAGGGAAAAGCTATGGCGCTGAAATAATATTCCCTGTTGCTGATTCAAACCTTTCAGTCACAGTTTTCACTACAAGGCAGGACACAGTCTTTGGCGCCACATTTATGAGCATTGCGCCTGAAAACCCGGTTGTGAAAGAGCTTGTCAAAGGAACAGAGTATGAAAAACCTGTCAGCGATTTCATAGAGCAGGTTAAAAAACAGAGCAAAATCACAAGAACTGATATAACAAAAGAAAAAGAAGGAATTTTTACAGGAAGGTACTGCATAAATCCCTTGACCGGCTGGAAGATGCCAATATTTGTGGCAAATTTTGTGTTAATGGATTACGGAACTGGCGCAGTTATGGCTGTTCCTGCCCACGACCAGAGGGATTTTGATTTTGCAAAAAAATATAACCTTCCAATTAAAGTCGTTATCCAGCCCCCTGACAAGAGGCTTGATTCAGACACTTTGGAAGAAGCCTATACTGAGGAAGGTATTCTGGCAGATTCCGGAAAATTTTCAGGAATGAAAAATACTGAAGCAATGGGTTTGCTTATAGAATATTTTGAGAAAAAAGGTGTAGGGGAAAAAAGAGTGAACTACAGGCTCAAGGACTGGGGAATCTCTAGGCAGAGATATTGGGGAGCCCCGATTCCAATAATCTATTGCAACTCATGCGGAACTGTCCCTGTTGCGGAAAAAGATCTGCCAGTGCTTCTTCCAATGGACCTGAACTTCGATATCATTGGAGATTCACCTCTTAAAAAAAGCAATGAGTTTCTGAACACAACCTGCCCAAGATGCAGGGGTATAGCAAAACGGGAAACAGATACAATGGATACATTTGTTGATTCATCCTGGTATTTTTCAAGATATTGTACTCCTGACAGTGAAAGCCTGCCGCTTGAAAAACAGGATTTGAATTACTGGATGCCTGTTGACCAGTACATAGGCGGCATTGAGCACGCAGTACTCCATCTTCTCTATGCAAGATTTTTCACCAAAGTTACAAGAGACTTAGGGTTTTTAGATAAAGGCGAACCCTTCATAAATCTTTTGACTCAGGGAATGGTCATAAAAGATGGGGCAAAGATGTCAAAATCAAAGGGGAATGTTGTTGACCCTGATGACCTTATAAAAAAATACGGTTCTGATACAGTAAGGCTCTTTTGCCTCTTTGCTTCCCCTCCTGAAAAGGACCTTGACTGGAGCGATGAGGGAGTTGACGGGGCTTTCAGGTTTTTGAACAGGGTATGGAGACTGGTTGAGCAGGAAGGGAAAAGCTTGCCTCTGTCTGAAAAAAAAATTCTGCCGGAAACAGACAAACTCTCTGATAGCGCCAAGCATATCCTGAAGAAATGCCATAAAACCATAAAAAAAGTATCTGTTGACATTGAAGACAGGTTCCACTTCAATACTGCAATTGCGGCAATAATGGAACTTGTTAACTCAATCTATCTGATAGATGAGAAAGAGCTTGCAGGGAATGATGGACTGAAAAATTCATATATTTTTGCCATTGAAACTGTGCTCTTGCTTCTTTCTCCGTTTGCGCCCCATATCTGCGAAGAGCTTTGGCAAAGGCTTGGAAAATCAGGAAGTGTATTTGAACAACCATGGCTCTGTTATGATGAAAAAATGCTGACAGAAGAAAATGTAACCATCGTAATACAGATTAATGGAAAGGTGCGTGGGAAAATAACAGTTTCTGTTTCAGCTTCTGAAGAAGAAATAAAAGAGGCTGCAGTTAATAATGAAAAAATTAAGGAATTTCTCAAAAACAAGAAAGTTGTAAAATCGATTCTGGTTCCAAAAAAGCTGATAAACATTGTAGTTGAATGATATAGAAGACTTAGGGTATAAGGTATTGAGTCATTGCAAGCAGCATAAGCAACAAAACAATCTTCCTTTTCTCCCCCTTTAGAAAAGGGGGAATAGAGGGGAATTTGAGATTGCTTCGCTATCGCTCGCAATGACAAATCTGGAGAAACATTTTTAAGATGCGAGCAATAATAATTTCTATAAGTATTCTTTCCTTATTTCTTTTTTCTTCCTGTTATTATCTGGTTGGTTCTGGCAGTTCAGAGGCAGGTAAGGAAATAGAAAGCCTTGCAATACCTGTTTTGAAAAATAAGACAGACGTTCCGGGAATTGAGATAACAATAACAGATGCAATGATAAAGGAATTCACAGCCTTTTCACCTAAAATGATTACTGATACTGAACACGCAAAAGCAATAATACATGGTAATGTTGTCTTTTATAATCTTGAAACAGTAACTGCTGATACAAGGGACAAAGTGTTTGAATACAGGCTAAGGATAAAGCTTGAAATAACCTTAAAGGATATTGATGAAAGCAATATCCTCTATCAGAACAAAGATTTTGAATGGTTCATTGACTTTAAAGTACCAAGAGATTCAATCTCAAGAAAAAGAGAGGAAGAGTACGCCTGTGCAAGGCTTGCACAAAAACTTTCCAAAAAACTTGTAGGCGAGATTTTTGAAGGATTTTAGAATTAAATCCTTAAATCTTACGGACTTGCAAGCTTTCCGCCTAAAGCATCAGCTTTTGACAGCAGCTTCTTTTTGTCTATTCAGCAGAGCATTAATCCTTCTTGTAATCCTTGAAATCTTTCTTGATGCAGTGTTCTTATGAAAAACCCTTTTTGCTGCTGCTTTATCAATAACCGGTATTGCCTTTTTCAGCAAGGCTTTTGCATTTTCTGAATCATTTGCTTCAACCGCAGACAGAATCTTTTTTACTGCAGTTTTTACACCGGATTTTACCATCCTGTTTCTTGTATTTCTTCTTATGCCCTGTCTGATTCTTTTTTCTGCTGACTTTGTATTTGCCAAATTCCCGTCTCCTTAAAGATTAAAAAATTTTGAGCATTTTCAATTACCACAAGGATTTATCTGCTGTCAAGAGAATTAACCTCTTTTTCAGCTTTTTTCATAAGCTCTCTCTTTCCCCTGAACTCCCTGACTGCCATAAGATGCTCAGTATAACTCTTTGAAAATTTGTGATACCCTTCATTTGTGGAAACAAAATAAAGGTAATTTTCTCTGGCAGGATACATGGCTGCAAGGATTGCTTCCTTTCCCGGGTTTGCAATTGGACCCGGAGGCAACCCTCTGTATTTGTATGTATTATACGGTGAATCAATCTGTAACGAACTGTTTTTAAGAACTCCGTCAAAGCTGTCTTCAATCACATAAATAATTGTGGGGTCGCATTGGAGAGGCATATTTTTTCTTAACCTGTTGTGCAGCACAGCAGAAACAAGCCCTTTTTCTTCCGCAGATTTTGCCTCTTTTTCAACGATTGAAGCAAGAATTACAACTTCATGTATGCTTAATTTCATCTCATCAGTTTTCCTTTTGAAAGCGTCAGTAAAAACCTCATGAAAACGGCTTACCATTTTTGTAAGAATAAACCCCTCGCCACTTCCTTTGGTAAACTCATATGTATCAGGGAAAAGATACCCCTCAAGAGATAATGCGCCTATACCAAGTGATTTTATGAATTCCCTGTCATGGGCAAGTTTTAAAAATTTTTTCTTGTCAATAAGCTGCTCTTTAAGGAGAAGTTTCGCAATCTGGTTTAAGGTAAATCCCTCAGGAATAGTAACATAATGCTTCCTGTATGCCCCTTTCTCAAGGGTCTGATAAATCTCAAGCGGCGCCATAGTAGCTCTGAGTTCATATTCTCCTGCCTTAATCACAGGAGATTTGCTGTTAATCCTGCACATCAGGGTAAAAAACATTGGGTGTGAAATGATTTCCTCTTTTACAAGAATATAGGCTGCCTCCTTTATTCCCGTGCCTTTGGGAATCTCAATTACCTTTGTTCTCTGGTCATTGTTAAGAGGAGTATAAGGATAATCCCACAACACTCTGACAAAAGTAAAAACCGCAAGTATAAGAAAGACTAAAACAAGTGCTATATATTTTCCCAAAACCAGGGCTCTCCTTTAAAAGAATTACATAGATTAAAGACAGATTACACAGATTATCTTATCTATTTAGTTATAAGTTATAAGTCACAGGTTATAAGTTTTTTTTGAATCCAGATATCCCTGAAGTATCAAAACTGCTGAAAGCCTGTCTCTCATTTGCTTTCTTTTTTCCCTTCTTATCCCTTTTTCAATAAGAACTCTTTCAGCCTCTTTTGATGTAAACCTTTCATCCCATGGGTTCATTTGAATATCTATAGATTTTTTAAGGTGCTCTATGAATTTTAATGTTTTTTCTCCCTGCTCTCCTATCCCGCCGTAAAGGTTCTTAGGAATCCCGTAAACAATCTCCTTTACTTCATGCTTATCTATGAGTTCTTTTAACTTTCTTGAATCCTCTTCTATCCTTGTCCTCTTTATGGTTTCAAGCCCTGAGGCAATAATTCCTGATTCATCACTTAAAGCCACACCTATAAACCTGTCCCCAATATCAAGTCCAAGAATTCTCATGTTTTCAAGAATTAGCAAAGAAACCCAAATTTATCAAGGAATTTGAATTGACAAACCCCCTCTCAGCTTCTAATATAAAATTCTAAGCTTGGTGAAAAACTATGCTTGAAATTAGCAAAACCTGTAGAAATAGACCTTTAGGTCTATTATTAAAACTATATGGAACTACCTATAAAATTTGACAATAAAAAGCTTAATCATCTGGTCAAAAAATACAATATTTCCTTAATTGTTTTATTTGGCTCTTATACAAAAGGAATCAGAAATAAAAATAGCGATATTGATATTGGTATTTATTTAAAAAATCTTATTAATGATAGTAAAGAGTTTCAGCTTTTGACTGATCTTATAAAAATATTTAAAAATGATTCTTTAGATGTGGCTATATTAAATTATGCATCACCTTTGCTTTTATTTGAAGTAGCAAAAAAAGGTAAGCTAATTGCTGAGAGAAAAAAAGGTGATTTTTTAAAGTTTAAGATTATGGCATTTAAAAAATACTGGGAAACAAAAAAATTCCGCACTTTAAGAAAAACCTTCCTCAACAATACAATTTCAAGGAGCTAAGATTGATTGCTTCCAGTGATTTAGGAGTCATAACTGAAAAATTGATTCTATTGAGACAATACCTTGGAGAACTTTCAGAAATTAAAGATATAACCTTCAATTACTACATGGGAAATAAAATTGTTAAAAGAGGAGCAGAAAGACTCCTTCAGCTCTTGGTGGAAGTTGCAAGCGATATAAATGGAGCTCTCCTAACAATGGGGGATAAAACTCCCCCAGAAAGTTATTACGAGTCATTTATCAAGGCAGGCAAGGCTGGATTAATACCGGATCAGTTGGCTAAAAGGCTTGCTCCAAGTTCTGGGCTTCGAAATAGAATAGTTCATGAATATGGTGAATATAAAGATAGCATTGTTTATAAAAATATTAAAAGTATACACAAAAATTATAGCGATTATTTAAGATCCATAAACAATTATCTTCAGAAAAAGAAAATATAAAAGCAAATCTTCCTCAGAATCTCTAACTCAACTAAATATTTATGAAAGATAAAGAGTTATCTCCTGAAAACCAGTTAATCCTGAATTGTGCCACAACGGCTATGGATGAAAATGTTTGTGCATCAAACCTTGATATGATAAAAAAAGGCTTGAACTGGGAGCATATCTATGAAACAGCAAAAAACCACAATGTCGCCCCCCTGATGTATCCAAACCTGAAGGAACTCAACAACAACCATCCAATACCTCAGAATATCCTTTTCAAGTTCAGAAAATCCTATCACAGCAACGGCATTCGCAACACAAGGCTCTATAACGAGCTTGCAATATTGCTAAAAGAGTTCAAAGAAAATGGAATTGAGGTAATGTTTATTAAAGGCGCTGCCCTTGCAATTCTTGTTTACAAAAACATCGCCCTCCGTCCAATGAGTGATGTGGATATTTTGATTAAAAAAGAGGATGCTGAAAAGGTTGAAGAGATTTTAGTTAAGAATGGTTATAAAGAAGATATCCCTTTGCGAAGAAAATATTTTTCTGAACTTTTTCCCTATTTGTCTCCCTATGTAAAAACAAATATCTTAACCGTAGAAATTAAATGGGGACTCTTTGGCTACTGGCCAAATGGGTTTAAACCTGGCTTTAATGATTTTTCCAAAAGTTCAAAATTTATTATAATAAATAATTTAACAGTTCTAATTCCTTCAATAGAAAATATGGTAGAATTAGTTTGGCGTCATGCTAAAAAACATAAAATCGTTGGCGAGCAACAATTACTGTCGTATTGTGATTTAGCTGAGCTTGAGAGGAGCTACGGGAAGGAGATTAAGCATAAGTTTAAATATATTCTTACTCCTGAAGAAATTTTAGAGGATGAGAAAAATAATTCTAAGGATTTATATTTTATCCCAGGCGTATATGACAGGATTAAATCAATAAATGGGATATATAATAAATTACTTTATATTTTTGGATCTCTCTTCCCAAATAGAGAATTTATAATTAAGCGTTATAAGATAAGGAATAAAAAATCAGTTTATTTATATTTTTTATTAAGGCCTTCTATATTAATTTTAAACATGCTAAAAAGCCTTTTATTTAAAATAAAAAAATCCCTTTTTTAACTATGATGCATAAACTTTTCTTGAGAAAACTATACTAACCAATAACTTACCCATTCTGCAAATCTTTGGTGTAAAGAATAGAACAATTATTTTCTAAATTGGAGAAGTGGTTCGTCATAGCATTTTATGATTTGCTTTTTACTTGCTTAAACATTGCTATTAAAACATGTCCCAAGAACATAGGTGATGAAACAAAATTTCGTTTCCACAATCGCCAAGGCTCTAGCATTAACCTTGGTAACCATTCTAATCCAAGATGTTGTAACCATACAGGTGCTCGCTTTTTTGTACCAGCAAAATAATCGAATGCTGCTCCAACTGCACCAATAAATGAAACGTTAAGCTTATCTTTATTATGATATATCCATTTTTCCTGTTTTGGAGCAGTCATGCCCACCCAAAGCACATCAGGTTTTGCATTGTTGATTGCCTCAATCATAAAGCTATTATCTTCTTTGCTAAAGTCTTCCTTAAAAGGGGGAGAATATGTCCCTGCAATTTTTATGTTTGGAAAAACAACCTTCATCCTATCTTTTATTTTTTCAAGAGTTTTCTCTGTTGAACCAAGAAAAAAATAACTATATTTTCTTTTTTTATTCAAAACATTACTGAGACCTATAAAAACATCACTTCCTGTAATCCGATCATAAATATTCCCTCCTAATATTTTTGAAGCGATCACAATCCCAACTCCATCTGGTGTTACAAGGTCAGCATTTTCTATTGCCGCACTAAAATCAGAGTCATTTCTTGCAAGTTCCAATGAATGCGGATTAGCACAAATAAAATACTTGTGCTTTTCTATGTTTTCAAGCCATCTAAGAATTGTAGAAATGCATTCTGTTTTCGATAGCGTGGTAATATTATAATCAAGTATTGACTCATGTGTTTTCATTTTTTCTCTCTATCTATTATTTTCAATTGCTTTTTGATAAATGCCTATTAATATTTCAAAATTTTTCTCAAATGTATATTTCGCCTCAAACTCTGCACGAGCATTCTTACCCATCTCTATAGATGCATTAGTATTGTCTAACATCCATTTTATCTTTAAAGCAAGGTCATCAGGATTACCTGGTTCAAAAAAAAGTCCAGTTTTTCCATCCTCTACAATTTCCTCCATTACACCAAGTCGTGAGGCAATAATAGGCTTACCACATGCAAAAGCTTCAATAACTGGTTTGCCAAAAGTCTCATAACATTCTGAAGTAAAAAATAAAAACATAGAATTCTTTATATTTTCTATAACTTCTTCCCAAGGAAGATAACCACATATTTTAACATTTTCCAATTTATGTTTAATAATAAATTCTTCTATATCCTTTTTCAAAGAACCATCTCCTATTATTTTCAATACAATACCTTTTGAATCTATTTTCTTCCATGATTTCAATAGTGTCATTACTCCTTTTTCAGAAGTAAGTCTTCCAACAAAAAGTACAAATTTTTTAAAATTAAAATGAGGTTCTAAATTATTTTTGATAAAATTTGGTTTTACAAATATTTTCTCCGCTGGCAGGCTAGCCTTTATAAATTTTGATTTAGAAAACTCTGTTAAAATAATGAATGCATCTATTTTGGTATTCCATGTTCCTATAATTCTATGAAGATATTCCATAAAAGCCATCACTAGTGAAGAAGTTCTAGAATTTCTATAACAACCATTTAGAAAGGCATTATAAGGTATTCTCCCTATACAATCCTCACATGTCTTACCATTTCTGAAAAGAAGACCATTCACACAAAATATTCTATAGTTGTGTAAAGTTTGAACTACAGGAATTCCAGCATCTTTACAGGCATAATAGGCCGATGGTGAGATTGTGTAAAAAATGTTATGAAAATGACATAAATCTGGTTTTTCTTTTTTTATTATAGACTTAAGTTCTTTATAACTCTTTAAAGACCATACAATATTGATTGGTAATTGTAATTTATTTTTAAACCTATAAGATAAAATTTCGTCATTATATTTTGTATATGTTATTACTTCTATCCCTTTTTTTTTCAAAAGTTCTAATTCATCTTTAAAGACAATATCTTCACCGCTTGGAGCTGTGGAAATATAGAAATTATGCACAAACAGTATTTTCATTTGTTGACCTTTTCACAAATGTTTTGGAATACAAATTTTTTCTATATTTTGCAAAATATGTAAAATAAGTATACAGAACACCCAAATAATACCAGAATACCACACTAGTTGCTCGACTGTCGAGCGTAGGATTAAACAATGAATCAAAAATTATAAGCATCAAAATAAGTATCACAATATTGAGAGAAACATTTTTTTTGCCATTGCTTTTTTCTATGCTCTTGTTCAAAAAATGAATCTTGAATATTCCATAAACAATTGTAAGATATGCTATCATAAGAAGCATACCACCTTGTAATAAAAACGAAATAATTTGACTTTCACTGCCAGGGTTTAAACCGCCGAGGGAGGCAGCACTGGTATAAGCTCCCAAACCATCACCTTGAAAAAGGTGTTCTGGAATCATTTCACCCCAGAACATAACCCTTGCCCCTAACGACGCTGAAAAAAGCATTCTGCGCAAATAGCTGCTTTTTACCCCACCCATCATAAACTCATCTAGTTCATTTAATAAAACAGGATTAAAATATATAAGAAAAAATATGCACAAAATGACACCCGTCAACACCATCAAACGTTTTTTGTTTATAATATACTTTATTACAATAATTGCTATCATTAATCCCACCAATGACCCTCTCGAACCTACCAGTATAAGTGCTCCTATCAAACAAACATATATTATCCATTTAATAGGCACTTTGAGAAATGTACCGTTGTAGTAATATACGAAAAATATCCCAATAATAAAATATATCGCCGCTTCCCTGAGACCAGAAAAAATCGATATATATCTGTAAACACCCATATCAGCAAAATAGTTACCTCCTATAGTTGCATAACCACTACTTAGCCATGCCTTCTCAAAAGAGAAATAATTGTTCACCCGCTGAAGAAAAATATAAACAGTCCCAATAATAACAACTAAAAATATAAAATTGGAAAATTTATCTTTAAAAAAATCATAGTCATAATTGTTTTTCAGGACTGTTTCTTTACCAAAAAAGTAGAAAAAAATATAAATTACAAATATCTTAATATAAGCTATTGAAACCAATACATTTGACAGAAAAATTACGCCTGAAACAAATAATGAAAATAAAAAAAAGAATATTTTCTTATTTATAAAAAACAGGTGTTTACTTTTACATATTATATAAAACAGCAAGAAAAAATCTGGAATTAGAAGCAAAGTATTATATAGAATACCCGGATCGCCACCAATAAACAAAAACCTTTTAAAGAAATTTGACAATATTATTAATGCCGCAAGGAAAATCAAATAGCTTCTAAAAAGAATGCCAAATAAAGATGCAATAGACATATACAAACTAAAAATCAAAAAAAACATTGGAGTGCCCCCCATCGGTTAGACACAAAGAACCTCTGAGGATAGTAGGGTTTGACGAGTTCTATTTTTTATCTTTGCCACCAAGGATTCGTATTCATTTGGTGGTTGGTGGACAATCTCCCAAGGCTGAATACAGCATCTTCTCATTGTACACTTCTTCGATAAAATAGGGAATGCGTTCCTTCACATCCTCAAAGGTTCTGTAGCCCCAAAAGGTATACTCCTCGTCCTTAAGGGTTTTGATAAAGCTTTCCGCAGTCCAGCTGCTTTGAGATCATCTACGTATTAACGAATGGCAATTTACATACGAGCGCCGACAACTATAAACTCTTCCATTTGTTTATCCCCCAATCCCCAATTATCACCATTATAAACATATGAACGCCGACCTTCCACCATATCGATGATTAAATTTTTAACATAATCCTTCTGTGTATAAACAATATTGGCTTTATCCAAATAGCTTTTTGATGGGATAAACTTACACCCCACTCCAGCCAAAATCTCCACTAAATGGTATGGTAGTTTTAACTTATTAAGAACTTTTTTCAAAAACACATATGAAGGCTTTTTCCATTTTGAATCATGATCAATATGATACAAACTTAAAGGCTTCTTAAAAACATACTGCTTTGCGCCTGATAAATGTGCCATGTATAGGAGCAGATCATCTGCTCCAGGGCTTATCCCTTCAGGAAAACCATGGATTAAATGCCACCTCTCCCTAGAAAACAGCATAAAATCACCTGGAGCCTTGTCATGAAGAATGGGAATTTTTCTCTTTAACAAAAATTCAAATGGACCTGGAGTATACATATCAATAATGTTTTGTTCACAGTATTTTAACTGCTCATCAATCGTTGTGATATCTAAAACCCTTCTATTCACATCACATCGATCTATACGATACATTTTATCTTTTTCGAGTTTTTTGTTCGCAAAAAAATCAACTAGTTCTTCTGACAATAAAATGTCTATTACCGTAGACAGTATAAACTCACCTCTTGCCCTTCTGATTCCAACATTCCATGGAGTCAAATCGCGAATACTATAATCTTCAGACCAGTCATAGTTCCCAACTGTAGATGAAGGAACAACAACTGTGCGAACCCTACAATAACCTAATTTAGAAGGCCATGAATATATATCCTTTATTAAGGGCCTACCATTAGGAGGAATCCATTCTACAAGTATCAATTCAGATGATATTTTCTTTCTCTCCATTTGAGAAATAATGCCATCTATGCACACCTGCATCCTACGATACATATTAGCACTATGATTGTCGTTTCTAGATACAATTACGATACTTAAATAAGGATTGTCCTGTAATTGATTCTTTTCCGCTCCATGCATAAATTCACTTCTTACATATAGAATGTGTTTCTAAAAAATCTTTTGCTTGTTTATACCTTTTTGGGGTGCCTATATCAATCAATCTCTCTCTGGTATAAAAACCATAGATACACTGCCCTACAAGTTTAGGGAAAATATCATTTTCAAGCGAACACTTTATACCTGAAGGTATTGCAGATAGAATACTCCTGTCAAAGAGATAAATGCCAGCACTAACCAGCTTCCCGCTGCCGTCCATTTTTTCATTAAATTTGACAATTCTACCCAAATCATCAAGAACTATAGATCCAAAATCTCTCGCGTTTTGAATTTCGGTAACCACTATGGATAAATGGGACTTCTTTTTTATATGAAAATCAACAAAATTTGCCAGATCAACATGACAAAAGGAGTCTCCATTTATAATCAAAAATGGACTAGATCTTATAAATTTATCAGCATTTTTTATTGCACCCGCAGTACCAAGAGGTGTCTTTTCTTCTGAAAAAACCAATTCAAATGAATGCTCTTTATCATTGTAATAATCTTTTACATAATCTGTCATATAGCCGGTGCAAAGGATGAAACGCTTAAAACCATAGGAGGATATATATTCAACTAATATATCAAGTAAAGGTCTGCCATTAATCTCAGCCATCGGTTTAGGTCTATCGTTTACAACTTTTTTTAAACGTGTACCCTCACCACCAATTAAAATCAAAGCGTCAATGTCTTTCATGTGTAAATTAATAGAAATCTTGTGTGGAATATAAAACCACTTGGCTCCCTAACTTTTCAAAACCTAAAGGAACATATATAAGATTTTTTAATTTTTCCTTTATATGGTTGTGATATTCAGGCTTGGCAAATAAAAGTATAAAACCACCGCCTCCAGCACCAAGCAGTTTACCACCTAAGGCACCTGCTTTTATTGAAACCTCATAAATTTCATCTATCCTGCCGTTAGTTATTAAACTGGTAAGATTTTTCTTTATAATCCATGATTCATGAAGTAGTTTGCCAAAATCAGTGAGATCATTTGAATCACGGTCAAGAATACTAATGGCTTCACCCACCATTTGCTTCATTGCACTTAATTCAGATATTTTGTTGTTGAGTTGTTTTATCTGTTCGACAGCAATGTTAGATGCATTCCTTGAAAATCCAGTAAAGAATAATAGGAGATGAGATTGAAGTATATCTATTTTTTCCTGTTGAATAGTAATGGGATAAACATAAAATTCCTCTTCTCCGCCAAATTCAATTTTGTTAAAGCCCCCGAACGTCGTAGCCACCTGATCCTGTGAACCCACATTTTCTTTGATTAATTTTTGCTCCACATGAATCGCATCTGAAGCCAACTGTCTTTTGGTTATAATTTTTCCTTTTAGAGCGTAGAGCGCGTTTAGCAATCCCACAGTAAAAGATGAGCTGGAACCTATTCCTGAACGTGCAGGGACATCGCTTGTATGTACTATTTCCACGCCTCTATCAATCCCCATAAATCTCAAACACTCACGAACCGCAGGATGTTTTATTTCGTCAATACTTTGAGTCTCCTCACGTATTCTATACCTGATTAAATTTTTATAATCGAAAAAAGGTGGAAGATATCTACAACTAATGTAGCAGTATTTATTAAATGTCGTGCTAAGAACAACACCTCCATGTCCTTTATACCAACCTGGATAATCCGTCCCACCACCAAAAAATGAAATACGAAACGGCGTTCTTGTAATAATCATATAAGAAACCTCTTGTAATCAATAATTAGTTGCATCAGCTTGCCTTAAATGCCACTTCGAAAAATTATAAATATAATTGAATTCAGGTTTTAAAACCTTAACACAAAAATAAGATTCATATTCACCTTCTCTAAAACCGATTTCTTCGACCACTTTACGAACCATCGTTCCCGGAACGGCCCATGTTGTAATTTTATTTGCTCCCAGTTCTTTCAGATGCCAACATGCCCCAATAAAAAGCCTCTTTAATTTCCTGCTATCTTTCAACGAGCATTCAAAATCAACAATATCTCCGTAAGACGTCTTTGTAACAGGGTCTACGAACTTTTTTATAATTGCAAACTCACCAGTATCAATCGTGACAATTGAATATGAATACATTGGATTTAGAGCATAACGCCAAAAACGATATTTTTGCGAATCTTGAAAAATTATTATGCTATCCTGCTGCTTTTTGATCTCCGGGAAAACAGTCTTCTTTGTCACAGATTCGCATTTTGTTCCATTATTTACAATATCAGCCAAATAATCAAGAATTAATATTCGCAATGCACCGATTGTTTTAAAACCAAATGAGCGTTCACAGGGCAATTTTGCCCTCTTATTGGCAAAAATACACAATACGTCCAAATCATTGAAGTTGCCGATTGCTGCTTGCCCTAATCTAGTAAAATGGCCTTTTTCTCTCCAACGTGGTGCAATATTTAAGTGGTTTGCCTGCCCGCATATTAAATTATGCGTCAGTTTCCTTTTTTGTATCCCAAATATACCCACCAGCTCATTACCGCAAAAACCACACATCAAAACTACAGGAATCACTGTTTCAAAACATTGCCAAGTCCAAAATTCCTTTGGCCTTTTAATTTTATACATTGTACTGAGCAATGAATATATTACTGGAATATCTTCAGGTGTCGCTCGTCTGTAAATTATATTATCACTCATTTAACGAAATCACCACGCTCATCTCGCATAGACAATATAGGATTTTTGATAGGCCACCAAATGTTAAATCTTGGATCATTCCATTTGATTGTAAATTGTCTTGATGGATCATAATAATGAGACTGTTTATAATGAAAAATGGACTTTTCACTCAAACAGAGATGACCATTGCCATGTTTGGGTGGCACAAGTACCTGATGTTTATTAACATCAGACAATACAAAAGACTGCCATTTACCATAATTATTTGAAAATTCATCATAGTTGATGACCATTAAATAAAATTTGCCATGCAGACATGAAATTAGCTTCCACGTTCGGTCATCCCCATGCACGCCCTTTAATACTCCTCTTGTAGCAATCGAGATGTCATCTTCAACAAAGTCTATATCTATCCCTTTAGATTTGTACAATTCTTTACTATATATCTCAAAATATTCCCCCCTATGATCTTCAAAAAAAGTAGGTTTAATTAACAAAACACCACTTAGATATGTCTCGCACACTTCAATCATTGATTAATCTCCTCAATAAAATAATTTTTCTTGTTCAAATACTCGTTTTGATTATTCACAAACCAATCCCACGTCTCTTTCAAACCATCTCGCAGTGGCGTTGTAGGGTTATAACCAATTAATTCTTGGGCAAGAGTAATATCCATAACCCTTTTACGATATCCAGTTGGCTTAGTAGCATCAAACTCATAATTAAAATCAATAAAACTCCTCAATGCCTCAACCAATTCCCTAATGGAATAGCCTTTTCCACTACCTAAGTTGACAAAGCTTGATTTAGTTTCATAGTGTATCGCCTGTATAATACCTTCTGCAACATCCCTGCTATAAACAAAATCCCTTATGGAACTGCCGTCTCCCCATATAATTACAGGATTTTCTTTCTTGTAGATTCGGCACATGATGGAAGGAATCACCATAGCATTATCTGGATCAAAATTGTCGCCCGGTCCGTAAACATTTGAAGGTCTCACAACTGCAAAATTGTTAAGATTATACTGTACTTTATAAGCATGGACTTGAAGTTCTGCCATTCTTTTTGCCCAACCAGCAAAATCCATCGGCATACTGTCCAATTTATAATTAGACTCTTTAAAAACATCTGTGCTTGCATATGCACCGATTGAACTTGTATAGACAACTCTGCCCACTTTATTAACTCTGCATGCCTCCAAAACATTCGTGTTCATCATAACTGTTGGCACAAAATGACTTGCCAACTTATTTTCAGAAACAGCGGCTGACCCTTTAATACCTGCAAGATGAAAAACAAAGTTCATGCCTTTTGTTGCATCTTTGCAAAATTCAAAACTCGTTAGATCACCCAACACATGTTGGGCTTTGTTATTTACTTTAACTTTATCAAGAGATACTATTTTTACACATGCACCACAGTCACATAATATATTCACCACCTGCCTTCCAATCAAACCTGTTCCTCCTGTCACCAACACATTTTTACCAATAAAGCTTCCTAGTATTATATTGTCTATCACCCCATTCCTCCCTCCTAAATTTGGTTAACCCACAACTGGCATACCCATTGAACTACGCAATGTTTAACCTGCGAAATCTATCTATACTAAGCCCACTATCATCTGTGTTGCAAATAATGCCAGCTGCTGTTATGCGTGACTTTGCGGCTTGTAATCGTTCACGCATTGTCAGTTCGGTGACCTTATTAGAAAGATTGTATGACTCCATTCCATGTGTTTCCATATAACAACTTGCCAGCACATATTTAGGCTTATGCTTCAGAATAAATTCAACAGTTTCATTAATATCGTCTTTAGTTTCTCCGGGAAATCCAATAATAATATGGGTATCAAATTCTACATAACAAATCTCGTTGAGAAGTCCAAAAATTTTGTCAAGATCACTTCTGCTATACGGCCTGTTCATCAATTTCAAAATTCGATCTGATGCTGATTGAATTGGCAGATTTAGATGACGAATATTTCCTTTTGCCAAAAAATTGCTAATTTCTTCATAAAACAAAACAAAGCCCTCGGGGTTAAAATTATTTAAAGCAATCTTCAATTTAGGGTTAATTTTCAGCAAATTGTGCATCAAAGATGGAAGATTTGTTCCAATATCGCAACCATAATCACCAAGGCTATCAGATATTAAAATGATTTCATAACAACCTGTTTTTTCAACCATGCGTCGACAAGCCTCAACTATCTCATTTTCAGGAAAACTACGATAAGGAGGAAACGCCAATTTCTCAGAACAATATGTACATTTATAGTTACATCCTTCAGATACTAATATTTTTATGAATTGATCATGGAATGTTACGTCCTTGTTCGGATTCTCCTTTCTAAATTTATCTACATCTTCACAAACATTTTCTTGAATGAATACAGAACAAACATTATCGAAATTAACCACCCCGCGCCCAAAATATTCTTCCATTTTCTTTTTATCATCGCGCCAGTTAATAACGTATCCGCTAAATCCTTCTGCAAGTTCTTGTGGTACTATATCTGGCAAACAACCTGCTACTATCAATTTTGCATTATATTCATTTTGATATCGTTTAACTTCGGCTAATGAATTATCTTTATGATCTCTTCTAAAACCACAAGTCCAAAGCAAAATAACTTCACTATCTTGGGGCTTGCCTACTATTTCATGACCATTTTTAACAAGAAAAGAACGATATTGTTCCAACTCCGCCTTGCGCGTAGCACAAGCACTAAGCCATTTAATAAATACTTTCATATAAGATTATTAGTTACAAACCTTTGATACTATTTTTATAGTTGCACCGGCATTATAAAGAAACTTAAACTTCTATTATAAAATCAACATCGTTATTGGATTTATATTTATCAATAAACTTCTTTGCTAACAAATAAGTTTTGGATGGATTAGTTCTATCGTCTTCCAATAAACAATTTAAAGAATTTTCAATTGTCTTTGATTGAATAGCAGCCATCGATAAAACCAAATCTCTAATGTGTCCACTATCAGTCTTGTCAGTGTAATAACATTCAACAATCTCCAGCGCAAAATCATAAAAATATGTCAGAATTGCTGTAAGCAACAACACTTCTATATTCCTTTTAAAAAAGTTTCTATTTTTATTTGCTGGATCAAAAGGATCTTTAAAATACAATGCATCTGCAGCGGGTTCGAAACAGGCATAATGCATTAAAGAAGCGACTGGAGAAATCAACGAATGCACACCTCCTAACGCACCAATATCAATAAATCCCAATGGGCATTCAGAAAAAGAAGCGTGAAGACTAGACTGCTTAAAATAAGGATTATTTACTATAGAATTCAATAGTAACATAATCGTCTACTTCCAACATCTTAATTTTAGGAATGATAAAGTGCGCTTCTGTACCAATCAATCGTTTTTTTAAGTCCAACCCTAATAGGAGTCTCGGCCTTAAAACCAAGCATTTTCTCTATTTTTGAAGGGTCAATCAGTCTTTTAGGAATCATTGTTGGTTTTGAAGTATCATAAATAATTTCAGCATTCTTATATCCATCAATATCAATTATGATTTCGAGCAAATCTCTTAGAACATATTGATTACCGCTAGCGATGTTTATTACATCAAAATTTTCAATTTTTTCCATTGCCAATAAAAGTCCATCAATATAATCATCAATATAAATAAAATCCTTAATATCACTTCCATCACCCCAAATTTTCATTGGATTCTGTCGCTCGACTACCCTTCTAATCAAAGCTGGAAGGACGTGAGAGGTTTCCTGATCAAAATTATCGAAAGGGCCATACAAATTAGCAGGTCTTATTATTAACGTCTGCATAGGTTTTTTTATTTTTGTCGAATACATTTCACACATTATTTCGCAAAAACGTTTCATCCAACCTGCTATAAAATATTTTTCAAAAAAATTATTTGAAGTGTCTTCTTCTTTAACAGGATAATCCGTTACTGGATAAACTGTATTACTACTAATGAAAGCAAATTTTTTTACCCCGGTTTCATAAGCAGCTTCTAAAATTTGGGCATTCATTATAAGATTAGGAGTTAAAAGGAATAACGGCTTTTTTTCTATCATTGCAGCTCCAGCTGTAACAGCAGCACAATGTATAACATAATCCATGTCTTTACAGACAATAGAACAATCTTCAGATCTTCTCAAATCAACCTTTATATATTCAATACGTTTATCTTTAATGACGACGTCTTTTTTATACAGCGTAGCTCTGATATTTGCACCATGGTCAAGCAATCGTTTTATCAAATTCACGCCGGTAAATCCAGCCCCTCCAGTTACTAAAATATTTTTCTCTTTAAACATAAAAACTCCTTATTAGTTGTGTATCAGTTGTCAAATTCATAAAATACATCGACATTGTTGTAAATAATTTTCCCATATAAACTTTTAAGACGCCTTCCTTGGATTGCGTATATCGCATCGATCGGGTATTTGAAAAATCGCTTCTTGACTCTCCATTTGGCGATTTTTTTGAGAATAAAATTATCGAAAAAAATACTACAAAACAAATCGAGCGATTTGCCCCATAATGACGTATCTGTTGGTGCACTATTTAGAGTGCCGGAATAAGGGAAATAATAAAAATAAAAATATTTTACCTGATTTCTATATGATTTTTTAAACCACGGGGCTTTAAATTTTCTCAAAGTATGATCAGACCACGCCTCAAGACTTTCGGGTTCTTTAAATCCATGTTTAATAGCCTCCCCATAAAGACTGGTGGAGGGATAAGGGGTATAATAAAAAAGTCGAAAATCGAAATCAGGATTAATCTCTCTGCACTTCAATATCATGTCCATGGTTTCGAAGACTTCAGATTCAGGTACTCCGTGGACACCAACCATTGAAGAGAAGGATGCCCTGATGCCAATTTTCTTCATCTTATTTACAAATTCATACGTTTGTTCAACCGTTGCTTTTTTATTCAATCTTTCAAGAGTTAAATTTGATCCAGATTCAGCCCCGATGTATAGTTGTTTACAACCTGATTTTTTTACCAACTTTAAGGTTTCATCATCATATTTTGCAAGAATAAGATTAACACTAACACCTGCGTCCCATGAAATTTTGTAGGGTCTTTTATTCAATTCCTCGCAAAATTGTACAACTCTTTTCCTTGAAACAAAGAAATTATCATCATCTATTGTTATTCCGGTAATCTTGTATTTCGATACCAAAAACTCGATTTCTTCCAATATATTATCCATGTTTCTAAAGAAAATGTGCCTTTTGTAAACACTGGCAACTTCACAAAAAGCACAATTGTTAGGACAACCTAAACTCGTAATTATGCCTATCGATCTATCAGATCTATCAGCAAAAGGCTTTTTATAAATATATTTCTCAACATCAACAGCCTCAAAAGGCATTTTAACCTCTTCAATTAAAGACAATAGTTCTCTGCAAGGATTGTGGTATATCTTTCCTTGCTTCTTGAAAGAGATTCCTTTTATGTTTGACAAATCTCTATCACAGGAAAGTGCAACAGCCAGTTCTTTTAAAGTGACTTCTCCTTGTCCTCTGACTACAATATCTACAAACGGATGTCGAAGTGTTTGTTCGGGCATGCTGGTTGGATGCCACCCTCCCCAAACAATTGGAACTTCTGGATGGAATTCTTTTATTTTTTTTGAAATTTCAAGTCCTCCTTTTATTTGAACACCTGTAAATGAACTTATACCAAAGCATAATATGTTTTTTTTAAACTTCTTGATCGTTGCGTCTAAGTCAACTTCTGTTCTTTGATCAATTATTTTTACTTTGATATCAGCATTTTTAAGATAGCTATATAAAAACATTAAAGAATAAGGCAATCTCCCGCTCATGGTTGTTCCAGGCCATGGTCTGGGATAAAACAAAACTATTTCATTCATTATGTTATTGACTCTTGCATAAATAATGCAATGACGGGTATCTAAAGGGATATCCGCTATATGTCCAAAAGGTTCTGCAAATTTGGTCGTGTACCACCTTGCCCCGCATCACCCAGATAACTCTATATGTTTTACAACTACATTTCTAATCCCCGCAGGATCCAGACCCACATGACGCCGAACCTCGTTCAATGTACCATACCAGCAACAGAAGTCGTCCGGCAGCAGGCCATGATAGGCCGTCTGAAGGTTGGGCACTTCGTTAACAGCCTCGTAGAGACCAAGCGCATCGTGCACTACAAGGATCTTCGTCTTAGAAAATTCAGTGAGGATCTCCTTGTCGATTGGTTTTATGGTGTGAAAATAAATAAGGTTCACATTCAAATCCTTGCATGCTTCAAGTACATTGACCAAAATCGGACCCGCGGTCATCACCGTCACGTTTGAACAGGCTCTCTTTAGAACCACACCCTTGCCAAATTCCACGGAATAATCATTAATTAAGTGGGGATGATCCGAAAGCCTTATGTAGGATGGCTTTCCTCTCCGGTATTGGCTCCGCAACAAAATATTAAGTTCTCTTGTCGAGCCGGGTTGAATAACTTCCATACCAGGCAGGAGCCGCAAAATCGCCAAATCCGTATATGAGTGGTGGGATGCCCCGTCCCAAGCATAATCGAACGTCGCCCCACATGAAACAATATTGACACCGAAGCGGTTATAACACACATCCAGCTTTATCTGCTCATAGCTCCTCTCTGTTATAAATGGCGCTATTGTATGAACAAAAGGGAAAAAACCTTGCGAGCTCAAACCAGCAGAAACACTTATAAGCGTGTTCTCACAAATACCCATATTGTAAAATCTATCAGGATATCTGTCCTTAAAATCCTTGAAGAGATAAACACTCACATCTCCTAGTATCAAAACCACTCTATCATCTTGCCTGGCCAAATCTAAAACTGTTTCTTTAAATTGTTTCCTCACACAGCTCTCCAATTAAATTTTCAAGCTCTTGATCATTTGGCGACCTTCTATGCCATTCATATTGATTCTCGATTAGCGTTCTGCAACCAAAACCCTTTTTAGTATCAGCAACAATAACTCTGACCGTGTCGCTTTTCTTTGTTATTTCTTTTTTTAATTTGTCTATATCGTGACCGTTAACTTCAACAACTTCACAACCAAAACTTTTAAATCTTTCGGCAGGATTGGTTATTTGCAGTCCCCTACTGTGAGACATGTTATTGTCATATATAATAGTAAGGTTATCGAGTTTCAGATGAGAGGCAACCATAACCGCCTCCCATACAGATCCTTCATTAGATTCACCATCGCCGATAAGTACAAACACCTTCCTATTTTCACCTTTTATTCTAATTGCAAGCGCTATCCCAACAGCAATACCTATTCCATGTCCCAAAGAACCTGTTGATGCCTCTATGCCTGGCACTTTAAGCCTATCTGCATGACATCCTAAATCCGACATGAAAGATCCGAAAGTCTCCACCCTCTTTTTATCAAAGTAACCGAATTCTGCCAAAACACAATAATGAGCAAGTGCCGCGTGCCCCTTGCTTAAAATAAATATATCTCTTTCTTTCCACGACGGATTTTTAGGATCGTGTTTTATCGTACTATAAATCGTATATAGTATCTCTATAATAGAGAAACAGGTAGGGATGTGCCCATGACCACTTAATTGAGCAATTCTCAAAATATCTTTTCTGATTTTTTTACAAATAGGCTTCATTCTATTTTCAAGTACGATACTCTTGAAGTCATTGGAAGTCTTTGAATTCTCACGTTATTTAATCCTAACACCTCTTTAAGTGCTATTGTCTCTCCAGGAAAGATATCATCACATAATTCATCAAACACAAGAATGCTCCCTTTGCACAAATAGGGTTTAATGGCTTCCAATGCAACTTTGGTAGGTGCATAGATATCAAAGTCCAGAACGGCCAAAGAAATGATAGTTTCCGGGTGTTTCTTAAAATATTCTGGTAGAGTTTCTCTAATATCTCCCTTTACAATTTCATATCTCTTTAAATGAGACATCGGGTTCAACTGTTCTTGCATGTATAAAACTTTACCGAGGTAATCTTCATAACCATGCGCTACCGAAAAAGAACCGTCCTTACATTTGCAAAGTTCACCATCCTTTTCAGACATTCCTCTAAAACCCTCAAATGTATCAAAACCCACAATTTTCCTATGCCTGTTAAATGGCTCGAACACCCCCCTCAAAGCAGACATGATTGATAATGTCTGACCCCATCTGACTCCAAATTCTACAACTATACCATGAGTATGGATAATCTTTTTATAAATTTCATAAAAGAATAGTATTCTTGACAGATTCTTAGATGTCAGAAACAATCCCAGGTTAGGCAACAGTTCATCATCAGGAAGCGGAGCAGACTTAAGTTGTTCTACAAACTGTTTTAAAACTGCCTTCTCATCCGAGTTGGATAAAATTATTGCATCGTGTTTTTCTGTTTTCATTTGTTCCACCTTCCTTTATTTTCAAACCACCATTCGGTGGTTTTCCTTATTCCCTCCTCGACAGTATTTTGTGCCTGCCAACCAAGAGTGTTTTTTATCTTTGTACAATCAAGCGCCCTGAAATTCATAGTTGTGGGTTTGTCTTGAATGTATTTTACTTCTTTTGGTGTATGTCCTGCATATTTCAAAGCCAGATTAACAACCTCACCAACCGAGACTTTTACTCCAGAGCCAACATTGAAAACATCGAATTTAACATTACCATTGTCTAACATCATTACAATCGCTCTTGCAAAATCATCTGAATAAATAACATCCCTGATGACATCAGGACTTCCCCATACTTCGAAAGGGTCCATCTTATCAATGGCTTTACGAATAATTGCTGGAATAAAATTAGAGGTCTTCGGGTCAAATTTAGCATAAGGACCAAAAATATTTGCTACCCGGGCCACAACTATTTCCATACCATTTTGCTCATATAAAAATTTGCATAGTTTTTCGATAAACCTAACTACCCATCCAAATCCCAGATAAGCCTGATTGGGATCCTTGTTCAAATCAAGTTCATCCTCTTTTATACTCCCTTCGAACTCCTGATATAAAGTTGCAGAACCAATATAAATTACCCGTTTAATATTTTCCAGCTGAAATGCTTCTATCATCTGTGTATTCATCAATAAATTTTCTTTAATATGCCTCCACGGGAATGATCTTATTATGCCTGCCCCACCTGTATATGCGGCTGCCATAACTGCACAATCACATCCACTAGCCATCCTCTTGCAATCCTCTAGAGAAGTTAGATCACCATCCACATAATCCACACGCTCATTTTTAATAAAAGGTCTCGTATTCTTATAATATGAGGCACGGACT
The DNA here is from genome assembly GCA_001790855.1 of Candidatus Schekmanbacteria bacterium RIFCSPLOWO2_02_FULL_38_14. NCBI lineage: Bacteria > Candidatus Schekmaniibacteriota > Candidatus Schekmanbacteria bacterium RIFCSPLOWO2_02_FULL_38_14. The sequence goes on from MGDH01000016.1 coordinate 40,320, forward strand.
TTGGCTCCAGGATAATTATTAAGGATATGCACCAAAATGCTGGTGCCCGCCATCCCAGTCGCACCTGCCAAAAAAATTAATTTCTCATTTAACGTAGATCTGTTTTTTTGCAATTTCACAAGATTGCTATTTTTCAATCGTTAGTGCTTTCCATGGACAACGAGACAACTCCTCTTTCCAATACACCAACATATCTTGGAGGGTTTTTTCAAAAGGTATTTCCGGCTTCCATCCTGTTTCATTTTTGAATTTGTCTATACAAGGTATCTGCAATGTCACATCAGAAGGCCTCAACAGTTTGGAGTTAACCTTAACCTCAATCCTTACCTTAGAAAGTGACAATAAAATATCCAAAGCCTCCCCAATCATCATTGTCCTATCACCGCCTATATTATAGACCTCACCGGGCTTACACCTGTTTATTAAAATCCAATATGCCCTCACCGCATCTCTCACGTCACAGAAAGTTCTCACGGATTTTAAGTTCCCAACATATACAACCGGTTTGCTAAGTCCTAATTCAGCAGCTGCAACCTGCTTGGCAAATGACGACATGGCAAAAACATCACCTCTCCTTGGCCCTGTATGAGTAAACATTCTAGTGCGTATATTTTTAATTCCGTAAGATACAAAGTACTGAAAGGCTATCATATCTTCTCCGACTTTGCTTACTGCATATGGCGAAGCCGGCTTAAACGGGCATGTTTCTTTAATTGGAACATCTGCCTCATTTACCTGGCCATAGACTTCTGAAGACGAACATATATGAACAACTGGATTAATTTCCGTTATCCTAACGGCCTCGAGCAGATTTGTTGTCCCTATAACGTTCACCCATAGAGTGTGAACAGGAGAGTTAAAACTGGTCAAAACATAACTCTGCGCCGCTAAATGAAAAATAACCTCAGGTTGAACAACCTTAAGATGTCGAATCAGAGCGCCCAAATCACAAAGATCAGCCTCAAGTGGAGTTACTTTATTGTATATTTTTTCAAGATTATCCTTTGGGCTTCTCCACCTGCATAATCCATAGACTTCATGATTTTCATTTAGATTAAGTATATATTCTGCAAGATGACTCCCCACAAAACCTGTTATTCCTGTAATCAATATTTTCATATAATAAATCTCATTCTCTATGCTGTTAATGATTTAACTTTGTATAGATTATAACACGCTTTCTCGTTGATTAACCTTAATATTATGAAAATCATCTACAAAACGTTTATACTCCTTAAGTAGTAATTGATTGGCAGAATTAGAATTCACTTCCGATAAAATCGGGGAAGCACCTAACCACCAATACGAATAGATTAATGATGATGAATACGAACCCCATAAAGTGGGCATATTCAACATTACCATCAACAATTCAACAGGGAGAAACCGATTAATTTCATATTTCATAGTAAATACTTTGCAATCATATTTTTTAAAATATCCCAAATAATTATTCAAATCCAAAGGATGGTTTTTTATTAAAACACAAGAATCATTTAACGAAACATCCTTAATCTGGTGCTCAAGATAATTATTATATTCATTTGGTGGCACCTCTGCTGTAGGCAGATATACATACCTGTTTTTGAAACGATTCATCTGAGCATTTATATCAACAATCTCCCCATATTCTTTTGGAAACATTTTTTGATATTCTTTCTCCACATGCTTAAATATTTTTGGTATTAAATCACTCGCATTAACAGATACCAGAGACACATTTTTCTCTAATTGCTTTTTTTTTATTAAATGACACCGTCCACCATCCAAGAAAACAAACCGTGAGGGGATAGTGCCGCGGCTCATAAATCGATACCCTACAAAATAATCAAAACATCGTCTAAAAAGGGTTATTGGACTGTACCTATTTCTCATAGAATAAAACAAATTATATTCCTGTATGCTATGCTCAATAATATTAAGCTTAGCAGTTCTATCTTTGATCAAAGACCACAGCATAGATGGCATGGGTGCATAAATCTGATCAATTCCACCAAATTCAGTAAGGTTTTTATTAAGATGTTTTTTAAATGACTTATAATATTTTACCGCTTTGTAATATCTAATGATCCTCCTTTTCAACAAACCCACATGTTCCATCCGATCAATGTAAATAACCTTTCCCCATGGAAAATAACTCTCAATCATGCTGTTCAATTTGAAATAATTTTCTTTAAAAACATTAGTAGCCCTCTCAACGCAAAGAATATTAATATCTGTTGCATGCAGTTTTTCTGCAACCACACTAGCTGCAATGGTACTCATTAATCCATTTGTAAAAAAAACATTGGTAACCATCTTAAACACCCTCCTCATCTGTTGTTTTTTTTATGTCTCCAAGAATAGTTAACAGATGATCCCCAGCTTTATACTCTTACGAAGATAACTGGCCAACATTAAACTTTCGCCAATAAATAGTCGCTTTTGGATAACTTGCATTATCGAATGATAATCTTTTTACTACCTCAACAATATTTTCCGAACAACCTGAATTTCCATCGCATACAATGAATACCCAAGTCGGTTTTGAAAAAAATGTCTCCTTGTTTAGAACTTGATCATATCGAACACTATAGCTTGAAATTCCTTGTTGTTGAAATAACAAATTATACTTAGCGTCTCCGGCAATCACTACGACAGACGCTTCTGTATCAGCAGATCTAATAGATTGTATTCCATTTAAAACAACTGACTTAACACGGCAATCTAATCTATTTTCATACTCCTTATACGCAGAATAACTCCACGCTCCTGCCATACCAACAACCACAACCAAAATAGTAAAAATTCGAGCACCGCGTTGGCTCATGATAGAAAATAAAAATTCTACCACAAACATTATAATAATGGGGCTAATAAAATAGTAATATCGACACTCACTAAAGAATTTAAAGCTCGTGCCATTCCAGAAACAAAGCGTAAGAAAACCAAGGAATAGTATTAACGACATAAACGATAAAATAAACCATGATGTCAAAACGTTGAAACGGCCTATGCGATATAATTTATACAACACACAGCCCATTGTGAACATAACACCTGCTGCCAAAATACGGACTACCATTACTAATTGTCCACCTATATTCAACTTGTTTACAATAAAAATCAAGAGTCCTGGAGGCATAAAAACGTACAATATCGCCTCAAATATTTCCAGTAAATTAAAATTCAAGTGTAAGTGTTTATTGATAACAGCGCCTATTGTTCCAACACTACCTGCGTACAAAACGTTTGTATAAAAAATAATAACGGCAGTTACAATAGGCAACAAAACAACTAATGAACTATTAATTACCACTTCTTTGTAATTTTTTCGATGCATAAATACTACCCATACAAAGCATATTATTAACATAACCAAGCCTAAATATTTCACAAGAATCGCAATAGAAACCAGTAGGCTTGTAGCAAGAATAAACACACTTTGCTTTTTAATGTTCTTCTCTCGAGCAGGGAGCTGTTTGACAGACAACATTAACCAGGTTAGTAAAGGAAATATCGCCCAAAGAATTAAGTCAGTGCAAGAAGATGCAAATCGCAATGACAGTGGGCACAATAGAGAAACGTACAAAATTTTAGCCATTGTTCTTTCGATATAAAAGTCAGACAACTTAAACCACAGCCATATACCAGAGATGAGAACAACGCTTTTAAAAAGCTTTGCAGAAAACCCTATGCTAAAACCAATTTTCAACAATAAAGAGATGAAAAAAGAATATCCTATTGGCCACCCTTTTAAATAACTATAGTTGGCAATGGACAAATCCTTTTGGGGAATCAATGTGGCTGTATATCCACGGCCATCAGCCAACCTCATCGCAGCTTGAAGTTGAAAAGCTTCATCTGTATTAGAGAAATAGGGGTTTACGAAAAGCACATATAAAAAGGGAATAACCAATAGAAAAATTAGAATGAAAACTAAGTTTTTATTGTAGCTCGTGTACATTCGCAATAAAAAAATCCAATAGCTAGTAAACTCGGACGGGTTTTTTATTATACAAAGAACGCTGTGTTAAAAATATTTCTATAATTAACATAAAAAAAGTATTAATAACTTCTACTAAGTTTTTTATCTTTATTGCGCTACTATTCTGTTTTTTAGCCTGGGCATACCCTGGAATTTCGAAAAATGAGCATCCTTGCCTCAAAAGTTTTACTGTTATTTCAGCAATAACACTAAATCTCTGTGCTCGAATTGGTAAGCCTCTCAATTTCCAAGTTGGATATATGCATGGTGAATTGATATATTGAATGTAAATATCAAATAAAACTGTATAAATTAAGTTATAAAAATTTGACAAAACTATTCTCCTGCGACATCTCACTTTTTTATTCAAATAAAAACCAAAAACCAATTCCGCCTTATTTTTATATCTAAACAGCTCTCTTAATAAATTTATACTCATGTCATTACTTCCGCCAATAATAGTAAATTTTTCATACTTTGCTATTTTTATTGCTTTTTTTAAGCTTTCTCCAATCCCTATATTTGTTTTATTAAAAATGCCGCGAATAAAATTATATTTTCTGGTCAATTCAGAAATTAGAAAACCTGTCTTATCAGTACTTCCATCGTCCACTATTATTATATCTAACTGGGTCTCTGTCTCATTTGCAACTTGAATTATATCAGAAACAGTATTTTCTAAATTATTTTCTTCATTCAGACAGGGTATCATAATTGACAACATCTTTATTGATTTAATTTGCAGAAATCAGGTTTGTCGAAAACCTCTAAACGACGCATCGCATTCAAAATACAATTTTTTCGCATTTTCGATCGCATTACATTTTTGATACAGAAAGTAGTTTTCTATTAACACTTTATTTGCCTCGTAGAGAAGCATATAAAATTCATCATCACTTAGGTTTGTAAAATTAACTGACAATAAATCTGAATTAATATGTTTATTCTCATAAAAATCTTCACAATCTTTCAGCAAACCTTTCTCTATAGCATAATAATATAGTGGGGAGCCTGGATATGGTGTAACAGGTCTTATTGTTCTCATTTGAGCATGGTCATCATACTTAAGCAGGAAATCAACACCAAGTTTTAACGATTCTGCGGTTTCTCCAATATTGCCGAATATAATATTAAACCCTGGGCTTATACCAGCAGCTAAAGTATTTTCTATGCTACTGATGATTTGCTTAACCATAAGCCCCTTTTTCATTGTATGAAGGGCTTTTTCATCCAGCGACTCAATACCATAATTAATGAAAACACATCCTGCTTCTTTCATTAATCTAAGAACATCAGGTCTTGCATAATTTAATCTGCCGTTACAAAACCATTTAAATTTAAGTTTTGACTTAATAAAACTTTCACATAATTCAACTGTTCTCTGAACGGAGCTCATTAAAAGCTCGTCCTGGAAATCAATATAAGAAATATGATAGTCTTTCTTCAAAATTTGTATTTCTTCTATAATGCTATCTGTGGACCGGACTCTATGGCCTTTATCCATCCTGTAACAAAAATTACATTTAAAAGTACACCCTCTCCCTGATAATAGAAGCATACAACGTTCGCTGTTTTTAATATTGGCTTCTCTTAACAAAGCATAATGATCAATAGGAAATAAATCCCATGCGGGAAAAGGAATTTCATCAATATTTGGTATAAGTGCACGTCTTGGTGTCTGAATACATTTTCCATTTTTCAAAAATGCAATGCCATGAACAGAACACAATTCTTTTTTTTCTTTTAAAGTTTCTAATAGTTCTATTATTGTAATTTCGCCTTCTCCGATTACTACTACATCAGCTCGTGTTTTTTTTAAGAAATACTCAGGTTCTGGCGATGGACCATGCCCTCCTATTATAAAAAAGGGCCTATTTTTTGCTTTATTAATAGCTTCTGATATTTTTAATAACTTTCTGTATTGATAATAGCCTCCTATAACACCTACGCCGATTACATCAAAATACTCCCTGTTCAATAAATTAAGTAAATGTGATTCTGGCCAATGATAAACATCTTGGTTATAAATTTTAACTTCATGCCCTGCATTTCTGCATACGGACGCAATGTATGCTAATCCAAGGGGAAAAACTGAAATATAAGAATCATTATCATATGCTACTAACAGAATTCGCATTTGAATACCTTCAACCCATAATTTATTTTCTTATCCTGATTACCAGCATGTCCTTCCGAAAACTCCATTTTGCTCATTTATCTATATTTACCTAAATATGTTATTGCCTGCGGTCATGTCAATAATCGGGCAGTAGTAAGCGAAATTATATCCTCACACAAAACTAATTTTTACTATTCATCTTAACCCTAGCTGATGGATGCCCATATTTATTACGAGCTTTTTCTAAAACTGTACTGCACCACTTATTCCGATCAAGTTTGGAATAAAGTGCCTTAAACTCATTTAACAAGAGTTCTGGTGTTACCAAAATCTGGGTACTAAACATTTTTTGTCTATCTGTTGCAAACGAAAAATTTTCCCCAGATTTCAATTCAAGTCTATGTAAACACCATTCTGGGAATTTGAATATCAAATAAGGAAGGTCACTAAACTGCGCAATAGTATTAACCCCAGATGATGTACCCATATACATTAAAGATGTGCGAATCAAAGCAAGGTCTTCTATTATAGATGTCCCAAAATCTTTTGCGATAATTACATTCGACCTTTTTCTCAGGCCATCAAAAGTTTCCTCCCGTAATCCAACAAATACAAAAACAACTTCCGGAAAATCTATTTTACACTGATCTATGAATGACAACCAAACCACAGGATTAGTGTTCCGTTCAGAAGCATGCGATGTTTGTTTTAAAGATAATGTTACAGGTACTGTATTCTCTGGCAAATAATTCAGGTAGAACCAATGTGCCCAAAATCCATCCCTATCACCAATTCTAAGATATGGTATATATCCATGCGAATTATAAAAATCTTGTACCTCATTAAAGTTGGGGAATCCATAATCAGCATAATTATATGTTTCGCCTAAGTGATGAGCCAACGGTGGGAACATGTCATAGCGTTCAACATTACTTTTCAAGAAATGATAAAATTCTTTACGAGAATTAAATTGGAAAATTGATCCAAGATATGGACATGTACTAAACAATGGAAGGAATTCAAGCATATAGTCTTGCGCATTATCAGATGTAATATTATTATCTTCGGCTTTTTTACGGTTGCCAATTGGGTTATCACTATCATATATAACACAAATATCAACTTCTTCTGCATTATATTTAATTTTCAAAATGCTTAATCTTTCAATGAAAAGTAAGGGATCTCCAACTGACCATGGAAGGGCTTTGAAGTCCCAAACTCCCAAAATACGTTTCTTTTGAAAGTTTGGTGCGAAAATTAGTTTCATCAAATTATAATAAAACCTGACTTTTATTGGCCATAGACCCAGCCTCAACCAAAAACTATATAATTTATCAGTTATTATCTTACATGTAGTAAGAACACCGTGCTTACGAATTTTGCGATATATATCTATACCCTTTTGAAACATTTTATTTCCTATTTATACATTATATTTCTAATAATCAATTTAGTACTGACTAAACTTTCAATAGTACCGACTTACCTTACCATCTAAGCCAACAATAGTTTTACCATCACCATGCCAAATACCTTTGAGACGATACCATTGCCATGCTACCAAGGGGATTACAATTAATAGTGATATCATGTATCCGACTGCCATTCCCATGGCAGAAAAATAACGTCCAAGGAAAACATTGCTGCATGTGATTAAAATTGCAGCCAGAACACTAATGAGCAATAATGGTTCTTGCTTATGGGCTCTCAGATACCCTGCCATAGGAACTGATATGGCTTGAAATATTTGTGCAAAGGCAAATATTCCCATAGGCAATGGTGGCAAAAGACGAGCCGCAAAAGGATGCTGTAAGACATTGAGTATGTATACTATAAGCCAGCCGCTGAATGATATGAAACCTGAAACCACTATCGTTATTTTCATGAGTCGCCAAAATAGTCTATCTAGTTCCTCATATTCTCTCCGTGCAATCAGCATACCAAATTGTGGAATTTTAGGAGCAATCCATGCAGTAGGAATTGAAGGTATGAGTCCGACTACACTCCATGTCATACCCATCTGTCCTGCAACTACAGCACCATGATATTTAAAAAGTATCGGTATAAAAAAGTAATGGACAAAATAACCACATAAACAGCTTAGGCCTATCTTCCATTGCATTGGCCAAATATCATTAGACCAATGCAATTTTTCTTTAACTTTAAATGAGAATATTAAAGTTTTAGAAAATACCTTATATTTTCTTAAAATAAGCGTAATAATGCATATTATACTTGCTATATTAGAAAAAGTTAAAACCCATAAATTTGTGTGTAATAATATTGTTAACCAAAGAGTTATTTTGACAAATAATGCTTGGTAAAACGAGTAGGTATATAAATTAGATACTTGATTGCATCCCTCTAATATAGAAGTAATTGGAAGCAATAAAACCGCAATACTAGTGATAAAACAAAGTGAAAACCAGGGCATTTCCCAGTCAATCGAAGGATCTGGGGATCTGGAAAAAAACAGATATCCCCCTACACCTAAACCAATAAGTACGAAGATGGCGGCAATTCCATACCATTTTAAAACAAAACGTGTCAAACTAGCCAGTCTCGAAAGAGCTACATTATCGCCAATTATATTGCCATCATTATCTAAACTTAAACTAGACCATTCATGTGCGGCAAATTGGAGAATTACAATACTTAGTCCCAATTCAGCAAAAGTTTGTAATGCAACCAAACTTTGAAAAGTATAATAATAACCCTGCAATTTTGCAGTAAAAACGCTAATCATTAAAATTCCAGTAATTGGCCCAGTAATTAGATTGAATACTCGAGTTAAAAGTCCAAAAAATACAGGTCTATCTATAGAAGCCCTTTGCATAAAAAGGTGCATTGTGTCTTTTATAATCATCATTTTACAAGGTGCCTCCAGTTGATTTTTCTCGGGTCTGTCCATTAATCCAGAGCAATGTCATAATGTTTCTCTCGCAAGCTTATTTTTCTGTTCTATAAGCTTTTCTGTTTCCAAAGAATATACTTCAAGTACAACTCCTTTGTAAAAGTAGCACCAAATAGCCGTCTCAACACTCGTTTTGATATCTGTTTTAATGTAGGTTCTATTTTTAGAAACAATGCCCCAAATCTTAATAGCTTTATAACTAAGCCCCAAATTATACGATCAAAAGCTCCTCTATGACCTTTCCCTGTAGTAAATTTACTTACGTAACGTGTTATTTTTAAACTAAATCTTTTATTATCAGGCACTAAGTGTAAAATTTTAGGAGCGTTCGTTCCATTTTTTGAATAAAACATTTTTATCATTAATTCTGCATCTCCAGTTGGATCATCAGCTATTAGAATCTTATCCGGTGCTATACTTAGGAGCTTTTCTATTTGTAATATTGGCATATGAGCAAATAGCGGACTCGAATCTTTCTTTCTTTCAAGTTCAAGAAATCCTTTTATCCTTTCATAGTTTAATCCAAAATGGTCATAACGTAATATATTCATCGCTTGCAATTGTGTGCCGGCAATAACCAATTTTTCTGCACTCCTTAATTCTTCACATAACATATCATAGTGTCTAAAAAAATCTTCTAGTTTATAATAATTTATATGTAAAGGAATGTAACACTTTGGGCAATATGTTAACTGCCCTAATAAATTATAATCTGATAACACTTTAACAGTACTGCCACACTCTGAACATATACCGTTTACACTTATTGTTCCCAATAACCAATTCCTTTTATATTTAACATCTAAGACCTTAAATCTATTAAATAAAAATGTATAAAAACACCTAAGCTCGCTGAAAACAACACTCCAAAAACGATCATTGGAAATCGCGCTAATATTTAAATATCTTTCTCGATTTCTCCATAATAAATCATAAGGACCGGGGGTCAGATGTATGTTTTTGTAATAGTCTTTTTCATCGTTGATTAAACCTCTTTTTAAAGCACTTTTATAAATTTGCGTTCCTGGATATGCATCTACTAAACTTACATCAGCATTCATTTCCTCATTAATTACCATATCAATTGTTTCTTTTAAATCTTCCTTAGTTTCTCCTTCATTCCCCACCATAAAAGTACCAAGACACGGTATTTTTGCTTCTTTTGCTGCTCTATAGAACTTTATAATTTCTTCCTTAGTCGTTTGTTTTTTCATTATTTTTAATATTTTATTTGAACTACTTTCTATACCAGCTCCTGTTAAAACACATCCAGCCTCTTTCATTGCAACAAAAGTATCAACATCGATATTCTTTACATCTACACGCATCCCACACATCCATGGTTTTTTCGTTTTCAATCTCTTGTATTCTTCACAAAACCGCAAAATGTCTTCCTTGGTTTGGTAAAACATTTCATTAACGAAATTAAGTATGTCAAAATTATACTTAGAAAGTAAAAATTCTATTTCTTCCATAATATGTTCAAGGGGACGTTTTCTAAATGCCCCGATGGTCGGGGAGCAAAAGGTACATACTCCAACACATCCCCTGCCAGTCAGTACCGGTAAAACTACCTGATTATGCATATAGGACGCTTCAGCATATTTGTAATAATTTATATTAATGTGATGCCAGGCGGGCAAAATATTAATATCTTGCAAATCCAATCTTTTAGGATGATTTTTAATTACTTCACTGCTAGACCTGTCTTTAAAAAGTAGTCCTGGCACTTCTTTAAAATCATCTGAGCCATTACTTAACTCATCAATAAGGCAAGGGAGCGAGGTTTCAGCTTCACCAATAATCCCGAAATCAATTCCCATCATTTCACTATCAAAAAGAAAACGAGGATTAACGTCTTTGGTGATATTACCACCTATTATAATCGGCAAACCAGGTTTGATCGAACGAATTGTATGAATGGTTTGTGATATAAAATTAAAGTTGGAAATTAGCCCTCCAGTTGCAAATGCTAAATAATCATTTTTTTTAAGCAGTTTACTATAATCTGGATTGGTAAGTGTTGTATCAATAAAATCAAATGGTATATTATTCCGTTCCAAACATGAAAGGACATAAGCCATTCCCAGTGGGCTATGCTTATAAGGAGGTTTTACTATTAATAATTTCCTACTATCTTTTTGCATTTGATAACCCTCCTATTGATTTCAAAAAACATGTTTTTATGTAAAATCTCCCCACCTCTCCCAAAAACCTTATTCTCCAGACATATTAATCAATGCCCTTCCTGCCTTACCCTGCTCCAAATCATCAAAGGCACTATTTATATCTTCCAACCTATACTCATTAGTATTGAGAGCATCGAGTCTAAGCTTGCCAGCAAGATACATGTTGACATACAATGGAATATCTCGATCCATTTGAGTCTCCCCTCCCCATGTTCCAATAATTTTCTTGCCTTTGATAAGATCAAATGGATCAATTAATATCTTTTCACCCAGTGGTAGATTGCCAGCCAGAACACACAGACCGCCATTATTGCGAACTGATCGAAAAGCAGTTTCCATGGACTCCTTCTTACCAGCAGACTCAATCGCATAATCAATACCACGATTACCTGTAATGTCCATTATTCCTGATAAGACATCCTGATTTCTTGCATTAATTATATGTGTTGCTCCCAACTGAATAGCCTGTTCAAGTTTATGATCAAGTACATCTATGGCAATAATTAAGGAAGCATTTGCTATTTTAGCTGCTAATAAAGCACTTAAACCAATACCACCAACTCCAAATACAGCAACACTAGTACTAGGTTTTACACGTGCTGTATTCATAACAATTCCTGCACCTGTAGGAATAGCACAACCAAGAAGAGCAGCTTCACGTAAAGGCATTTTATCAGGAATTTTTACAACACGATTTTCTGAAATAACAGCCTTTGTCAGAAATGTAGATATCGCACCGGAATTTACTATTGAGCCATTGCTTCTCTTGTATAAAGCAGACGGAACATCAGCACCCATGCCTTTTATCCATGTCAGCACAACATGGTCTCCCGGCTTTACCTTTTTAACACTGCTCCCAACATTTTCAACAACCCCTGAACCTTCATGTCCTAAGGTATGGGGAAGAAATTTGTCTTCACCTTTTAACCCATGAACCTCATTAAGTTGAGAGTGACATACTCCACTATAAGCAATCTTAACTAGAACCTGTCCTGCTTTGAGTTCAGGAATTGTAAGCTCTTCAATCTGTAAGGGATTATTAATTTTGTTCAAAACTGCTGCTAAGGTTTTCATAATGTTCTTTCAGATAGAGCATAGTGAAGAGGTAAAATATCGAAGGCTATTATTCTTTGATTCTCTGTCCAACAATCTTTGTTCCCTTATGAAAATTTTCTATTGTTTGGCGCATTACAGATGGCATATCTAAGAATGAAAGCTGTTCAAACTTAAACACACCTACATCCTGTCCCTCCATCAGTTTATGCTTATTCCAGACCGAGCTGATATCAGAAACAAAGAACCATGTACGAGTCTTGGCCTTTTCAAAGTTTGAATAGTAATCCGTAAACCACAAAAACCTATATTCTGCAGGTTTTATAGAAAGTTCCTCTAATACTTCTCTATTTATAGATTGAAGCGGTGTCTCTTCGTTATTTATCACCCCTCCAAAAAGAGACCATTGGCCTGTTGCTGCTATAGTTGGCTTGTTGTCACGCAATTGCAAAACATAGTTACCAGAGACCAGCAAAATAGCATGAGAACTCTGGATTTCAGGAATGTTCCTATTCAAATATTCCTCCGAACTTCTACTCTATGCTCTATGCCATTTGCCTTTTTAATCCGCTATGAACCACCAATAATCTCCAGTGTATCCCACCTCATCAAATAATTTTTTCCAGTCATCAACATGCATCATAGTCTCAGCAGTAAGCACCCATTTGAAAAGATTCTCCCGCTCGGTCTCATTTCGCCATGCATCAACAGTAATATAGCTATTGCCTCTGCAAACACGCTGGATTTCACGAAGTGCCTCTTTAAGGCGCTGAAGAGGAAGGTTATGGATAGAGTTAATGGAGATGACTAAATCAAAGCTCTTATCAGGATAAGGTAATTTTTCTGCACTCCAGATTTTCAGAAACGGTTTAACTGAAGGCATTGCATTCTCAATAGCATAAGAACTTACATCTATTCCAGCAACAATACAGCCAGGTATCAACTCTTTGAAGTCATGCAACATAAAGCCTTTTCCACACCCAATATCCAGAATAGCGGCATTCTCAGGCAAATTATAATAATCCTTCATACGCTTTACAACAGACTTCCATCTGCCGTCGTATTTATATCCCCCATAACCGCATTTCCGGTCACCATCAAAAAAATCCTTTCCAAACTGTTTAGCAATGCGGACAATCTCAGGAGTTTTCTCCTGTGCACGCTTATCATAATCCCGTACAGTTTTTGGATGCGTATCAAGCAAATTAATCTCTTTCATAAGATTCCCCTAACTATTACCTATAAAATTGTGTACAATTTGCCACCATTAACATGAAAACATGAGCCAGTTATCCATGACGCTTTATTAGAAGATAGAAATGTTACCAATTCAGCCACATCTTTCCCCTCACCAACACGTCCTAAAGGTATCTTAACAGATTCTTCTGTATCTATCTTTACCCTTGCCTCTTCTATCGAGATATTGTGGATATCAGCTAATCGTTGGACATTTCTATCCCAAGAATCGCTATGCACTGGTCCAGGACAAACTACATTCACCAGTATATTGTCCTTCACAAGTTGATTAGACAAATATTTGCTAAGATTTATTACTGCTGCTTTGGTAATTGTATAATGAGGATTATAAGAACCAGGCTGCAACCCTGAAATAGATGAGATATTAATTATTCGTGGTGCAGTAGACTTACGGAGCCAGGGAATTGAATATTGGACAAAGTAAACTATTGTCATAACATTCAGCTCAAAAGCCATTTTCCAATCATCATGTTTTAATTCAAAAAAATCTCCAAATTTATCTGTCCCTCCTAAATTATTAATTAGAATATCTATCTGCCCAAATTTTTCAACCACACTATTAATTAAATTCTGCACAGATTCAGGTTTCGTTGCTTCTACAGGAATTGCATAAATACTACCACCAGAATCTGCAATTTCTTTTTGCACTGAAAGCAATGACTCTCTTCCTCTTGCACAAATGACTACATTTACACCTTCTTCAGCAAGAGATTTTGCAATAGCTTTGCCAATACCTTTGCTACCACCTGTGACTATTGCAACACGGTCTTTTAAACCTAGCTCCATTCCTTATCTCCTTACCCCTTGTTGGTGGTAAACTCCACATTTCAATATAGTCTGGTTTCTATATTGATTAAGTTCTTCGATTGTTGCATCCATTGACGTTTGTTATCCCAACGGCTATTTGGTATAAACAATAGTATTTCAACAGAAAAATTATTCATACATAATTTTCTTTTTTGCTATATCAATTACATTATTCTTATTCTTTTTTTTCAAACCGAAAAACAAGGCTGCTTTGTTCCTGCAATGTAAGACCCCCATCAATTATTATACACTGTCCATTAATAAAAGATGACTCTGAAGAACAGAGGAATAATACCAAATTTGCAACATCATCAGAACAACCTATATGTCCCGATGGGTGAATAAAATTAACCATTTCTCTATAGTTCTTATTATTATCTTGGTCATAACGAGCTTTATGTTCATCCCGTACGATAAAGCCAGGCAAAATTGTATTTACACGAACCCCAAATTTGCCTGTATGCATAGCAAGGTAACGCGTCATTTGCAGCATCCCTGCCTTTGCAATATGATATACAGGTGATTCATGACAAGCTAATAATGCTGCAACGGAACTAATGTTAATGATATTCCCTCCTCCTTTTTCTGACATAACTCGGCATGCTTCTTGAGAAGCAAAAAATGCTGCTCTCAATGTAACAGATATTCCTTTTTCCCAAGAATTTTCATCCTCTTCAAAGAAAGATGTGCGCTGTCCTGAACGTGCATTATTTACTAAAATATCCAATTTACCATATCGCTGAACAACTTGTCGTACCATATCATAAGGAGCTCCTTTTAGACTTAAATCAACATGAAAAAAACTTGCCGATATTTTTCTGTCAATAAGTTCCATTTCAGTTTTTTTCCCGTTTTCCAAGTCAATATCGCAAATTGCAACATGTGCACCTTCCTGTCCAAATGCTCGTGCTATATTTTTCCCAATTCCTGTTGCACTACCAGTAATTAGCGCTACTTTATTTTCAAAACGTTTTTTTCCCATACTCATTTTTATGTAACTGCAATTTTTCTTGCTTCGTCTCCCAATAATGTTCATTAACATTATTATATAAAAAATCAAAATTAGATAAAATGTTCTCCTGAGTCTCTATAGCTCTCAAAACTTTCTGCAATGAAGTTGCAAAAGAATATCTATCTTCCCTCCCCAGTTCTAAATGCATTTTTTCAGCATGATGATCCGGATTTTTATAAATAATATATGGGACATCGCTGAATAGTGCCATCTGACAAGGCCCACTTGTCATTCCCATGAAAATGCAAGCTGTTTGAATTAAAGCCAAATCCCGAGAAAGGTTGCTTCCAAAATCTCTTGCCAATAATACGTTAGGAATATTGTGTATTCTCTTATCTATTTTTTCGTTGCCAATAAGGATAAACTTGGCATTATAACGTACATTACAGGTTTCAAAAAAAGCAATCCAGGCATCAAAATTTGCATTACTGCAATTTTGTTCTTCCGGATTATTTTTCAAATGAATGACTACCGGTATACTTGGAAACACATTGCTTTGCAAAAAATTAATCGCCCAATCTAAAAGTCCTATCCTGCAGGAAAGGTAGGGTATAAATGAATAATTTTGGAAAAACTTCTGTACAGTAAAGGTATTGTCACAATTATAGTTCAGTATCTCTTGTTCATTCGCTGAAGGCCATAAAATATACTCACATGATGCATCAGAAATAAAATTCTGCAAAATTCTAAAAGAATCGCACTGATAATATAAATTTATATTGTCTATATCAAGGAGTGTGGTTATTATTATAGATTTATTACAACACTCTTTGCCCAATACTCTAAGCAAACCATCCTTTCCGCATACTTCATTCCCAGATAATATTTTAGATCCATCTCCTATAAAACACAAATCAATGTATTCAGCCTTATGAATTAGCTGCTGTATTCTTAGTTCTTCAAGAAAAATCAGCAAACATCCCAAACTGAGTCTATCCCCTCGAAGATTCCAAACCCCTAAAATTCTTCTTTGCATGTCTGTTTTAACAATCTTATTAGTAATCATCGTGAATGGGGCTACCCTTTGTTCCCTACTCCAATAGCCAATAAATAGTGGGCCATTGGGAAGAATCCAGTATGCACAACTTCATCATTCATAGAAAAAATAAAAACATTTTCAAAAAATGATGCCATTAACTTTTTAAGACTTTCTCCACTCTTTAAGTTTATGTGACCAATAGCACTTTCTGAAGAAGCATATTGCTGAGAATTAATATTGGGAGTACCAATAATAAAAATGGCATCTGGTTTTAATGAATCACTAATATTTGTCATAAACTTTTGCTCAAGATTAGGCGGGATGTGTTCAATAACATCCAAAGCAAAAGCACCATCATATTTTTTTTTCAATGGTCTTGTCGTAATATCTAAAACCTCATAAGTACAATTCGCTCCATATTCTACTCTTTTGACATTATCTTCAATTACAAGAGGTTCAATATCAATACCATGTACACTACCGACAGTTTGCAATACAATAGCAGTTCCCAAAGAATCCCCGCAACCGACCTCTAACACTTCCTCTTTGCCTGCTAATATTTTTGCACAAAACTTATAACGTGAAAGTAAAAAACACAAATGTCTTGGATCATTTCTCCATATATGACTGGTATATGGTCCTAAGACAACACCACCTTTGTTATAATATGTATCAAATTGAATTTGGTTTTGAGGTTCATTGGCTATTCTTCCTGACATAAAATTTTCCTCACATATGTTTTTTAAAATTATTTTGTATAACTCTTATTATCCCATCTGATGAAAGACCCGCCTGTGAACAGAGTTCCTCGTAAGTGCCATAGTCATGCATAAACGAATCAATGGCAATTGAGCTAAACTGCATACCTTTAATATTATAAACTCCCTGTAAAATATCATGCCCCAATCCACCAAAACGATTGTGCTCCTCTACTACAAGAACTTTTTTAGTCTTCTCAACACTTTCATATATTAATGGTAAGTCCAAAGGCAATATAGTATGAACATAAATTATCTCAACATCCCATCCCTTGCCTGAAAGTTTATTTCTTGCTTCTATAGCATTTTTAAGCTGTGGCCCTGTAGCAACAAGAGTAATATCTTTTCCTTCAGTAATTTTAATAGCCTTGCCAAATTTTATTAAAAAAGGATCTATTAATTGCTCATGCTGAACCTCAGGTATTCTAAACAAGGTTAAATAGCTGTTGTTGTATGTTTGCTTGAAAAGTATATCAAATTCAGCACATGAGCTAGGATATACAACCTGTGTATTAGGAAGAGATTTAATCAATGCAAAATCATCATAACAATGATGTGTACATCCGAGGTTTGAATAATCAAATGCACTCCCAACTGATATAAGATTTCCGTTCAGCTTTTGATAACAAAAATCTAACTTAATTTGCTCAAATGATCTCTCAAGAATAAATGGCGCAATTGTATGCACAACAGGATAAAAACCGGTTTTTGCAAGTCCGGCTGCCATACTGACAATAGTTGGTTCACATATTCCCACATTATAAAATCTGCCGGGGCAAGCTTTTGCAAATGGCTGTAAAATAAAATGGCTAATATCACCTATCAAAACTACCAAGTTGGGATCGCTTTGCCCTACTTCCAACATTGTATCTGCAAACTGTTGCCGTATTTTTTTTAGCTTCAAGAGAGTGCCTCCATAATTATTTTATATTCATCTTCATTTGGAATCTTGTGGTGCCATATCCCATGCCCTTCAAGCATAGGAACACCCTTTCCCTTAATGGTCTTTGCAATTATCACGATTGGTGCACCATTAACACAAAAATTTATATTTGATAAGGCAGATTTGATCTCTGCTTCCGAATGCCCATCTATTACAATTGTGGTCCAGCCAAATGCCTTCCATTTCGAAGGAAAATCATCACGAGGCATTAACTGTGCGGCAGAACCGTTCCAGTCCACCATAACACATAGATTTCCTAACTGAAGATTATTTGCAACATTAGCAGCTTCCCAAATAGTGCCTTCATGACACTCTCCATCTCCAACAAGAACAAACACTCTGTTAGATTTGCCACGAATACGAAGTCCTAAAGCAATGCCAACAGCAAAAGAAAAACCGTGGCCAAGAGAACCTGTAGATGCCTCGATTCCCGGAATTTTGGTGCAATCAGGATGCTCACCCAATATCCCTCCTGGTTTGCAAAACATATTAAGGTCATCTTCTGTAATAAACCCACAACTTTTAAGGACTACATACAGAGCAAGACACCCATGACCTTTACTTAAAATAAAATAATCACGATCTTCCCAATCAGGATTTTCAGGATCAAATCTAAGATAGTTTTTGTATAAAATGGCTATTATATCAACAATAGAAAATGCACTTGGAATATGACCATCCTTTCCCTTTCTAACCATTTCAACAATCCGTTTGCGATATTCCTCATGCATCTATCTTCCCCCTTGCAAGTTTAATTAAGCTATTGCCCAAAATAACCTCTTCCCTGTCCTCCATCTATAGGAATAATGCTTCCCGTATTAAAAGAAGCTAATTCAGAACAAAGAAATGTGACAAAGTTTCCAATTTCTTCAGGTTGACCAAAACGCCCAATGCGCTGCCTTTCAGTCAGAAATTTTTTGACATGTTCAGGATTTTCTTTTAAGGTTATATCCCAATATCCCTTCTCTGTGAAAACCGCACCTGGAAGCACGGCAGAAACTACGACTCCATCTGGAGCAACGACACCGCCAAAACTTCTTGTATACGCTGTCAAGGCAGCTTTTATTGCACAATAAGTTACAGGGCCATGGTTTTCCATCGAAGAAATAGAAGAAATGTGAACTACACGCCCCCACTTCTTTTTTTGCATATTTGGAACAAGAAGTATGTTTAATTCTACTGCAACTTCAAAATTGAAACGATATATACGTCTCCAATCCTGAATAGAACAAAAAGGATCCTTTATATCAAGTGTACCACCAAGATTATGTACCAATATAGATGGCTTTCCAAAGTCCTTATTAAGTATTTTAACAAGTTCTGCAGGACCGGTATCATCGGTCAGGTCAAGTGTTATTCCTAAATGTCCCTTAACTTTTCCACCTATTTCATCTATCAAGCTTTCTACATCAGCAGAAGTCCTTGAAACAACGGCAACACGCGATCCTTCCCTTGCAAGACATTGTGCTATAGCCCGCCCAATACCACGACCTCCGCCAGTTACTAAAGCTAACCGGCCAAAAATTCCTAAATTCAAAATAATCTCCTTAATATCAAATTATATGTAAAGGATAGATAATATGCTTAGGTCTGAATGCAAATAGTTTAGTCATTATAGGTTTAATATTATCAATCGCAGTAACAAAAATAGTTAACCCATTAGTATTTTCAATTTTATTTGAATGTTGAACTTGAACCGGAAGGTTAGCATAAAACAAATCATCTTTTTCTTTGTCATCATCAATGACTGCTTTCAAAAACGAAAGGTCAGTTTTTAAATGATATGCTAAAACCGGAAGCATCAGAGCAGCACCATACCCGTATATATGGGTGTTCTTGAATTCAAATAATATTTTTCTCGTATTATCCATTTGGCTGAAAAACAGGTTTCTCTTGCGTTCAATATCTTCTTTTGCAAAAGGGAATTTAAAGCGTTTTTGTTTTGAAGTCTTTTTTCTAAAAGCAACAATTAAAGCACCCCAATTGTGATAATTTTCAGTAAAACCTATTAACTCAGCTCCGCATTTTTCTAAAAGAACACTGAGCGAGCTTAAACTAAAGTATTGTAAATGTTCATGAAAAACCTGATCAAACCTTCCTTTTGTTATCAAAGATTCAAATCCTGGCATTTCAAAAAGGAAAAGTGTATTTGCGGTGGAACAATCAATCAGTTTTTTTAAAACAGTTTGAGGGTCAAAAATATGTTCAAGAGTATGCCTGCACACAATTAGATCAGGCTTACAGGGAAGGGCTTTTTCTAAATCAATGTCTTCAAGTGCCCCTCCTATAACGTGTAAATTTTGGTCATCATTATCTGGTTTTTTTGAAGTCCATATAGGATCAATTCCTATCCTTGTCTTTCCAAAGGATTTCATTTTATTTAGTAAATATAAATCATTACATCCCACATCAATAATGCACTCAATTTTTTTGTTTGGAATAAGAGTTTTTAAATAATCAAGAAATATTTCAGTCCCATGTTGCGCGGTTGTACTTAAAGAAGTTCTGAAAGTATATTTCTGAGAATCATAAAGTATTTCAGGATTAATCTGATTTCGAAGTTGACCATGTCCGCATTCCGGACACCATAACAAAGCTTGATCAAACCCTTCTGAAAAATCAGCATGCTTTTTTTTTGAAAACAAACCAGTAATTGGCAATTCCGGCATACTCATAATCTCAATGAGATTTTCATTATTGCAAACTGCACACCACGATCTTTTACATACAATTATATCTTCATGCTTTATGGACATAATCGAGCGGCTCCTTTTTAATCTGCTCCCAATCATTCTCAACCCATTTGACAACGCCAGCCAAACCCTCTTCCATAGAGATAGTTGGTTTCCATTCAAATTCTTTTCTCGCTTTACCAGAATCAATAACATAGGCAGCATCCTGCCCAAGCCTCTCAGCAACTGTTTTTGTTGCCTTATTAAAATCGAGTCCCATTTTTTCACAAATAATACGCACTACATCCCTTACAGCAATCCCTTGATCCGGAGACAGGTGGTAGATTTCACCTGTTCTTCCTTTTTCCATCGCAGCAAGTTCCCCGATTGAAATATCTCTTATATGGATATAAGACTTGACTGCTTTGCCACCACCGTGAAGCTCAATAATCTTTCCTAACTTTAAATAAATTGCTGACCTTGGAATAATTTTAAATAATTGCTGGTGCGCACCATATACATTGGTAGAACGGATCATTACCATTGGAAATCCAAAGTTCTTCACAAAAGTAAAAAGTGACAAATCCCCTGCAGCCTTAGATGCTGCATAAGGAGTACTGGAATTTAGCGGAGCGTCTTCTTTTACAATTCCTACGCAGGTGCCATATACTTCAGGAGAAGAAATATGAACATACCGTCTAAGAAATTTACGGTCTTTTAAAGCGTGTGCTAATTCAGTAATTGAAACTGCATTTGTTTGAAACCACTGGCCAGGATTTTCCCAACTCGGAGCTACCTCGCTTTGTGCAGCAAAATTCACTACAAAGTCGGGTTTAAAAGAATCAACCAGATTGATAACCTGAGACATACCTTTATTCAAATCCATCTTATAAAATTTAAAGTCCGGGTTCTTGCTCTTCTTGTAAGGTAAAAACAAAGCACTTTTCTCCGGTGACCTGCTGATACCTGCAACCGAGTATCCTCCCTTTTCCAGCAACAAATCTATAAAATCGCTACCCGAAAAAGAGTTACTGCCTATTACTATAACTTTCTGTTTACTTTGCATTATTCACCTTGGTACTCTTGAACATTAGAAGTGAGGTAATAAGAAATGGGAACCCATTTCTCACTTCCCATTACCTCATTTCAATATAGCCTATATGGAGCATTTTTTAAAAAGGACCGGTAAATGATCTGTCCGGAACATCCAGAGGGGTATCATGAAAAATTCCGAGTTCTTCTTCACTCCGCAAGGGAAGTCCAAACATCTTTCCGGCTGCATTGACAATATCAACAGATTTAGGATAATAATGATTTGCCAGTGCCCAACTTGTTGGAGTTGGAACGTCCGGAAATGTCACACGGGAAGGAGCAGATTTCAGATAGCTATGCGCCTTTTCACATACAAATGCTATTATTTCGGCAGAAACACCAAAGCTGCGCCATGCACCATCTACTACCAAAAGATGGCCAGTTCTCCTAACAGAGTCTAAAATTAATTCTTCGTCCATGGGTTTAATCGTTCTCAAATCTATAACGTCGGAGTTGATTCCGCCTTTGGCAAGAATATCTGCTGCTTTTAATGCCTCTAAAGACATGTACGATGAAGCAACGATTGTTATTGAATTCCCTTCTCGCATTTTTTTTGCTTTGCCTATAGGAACGCGATACATCTCCTCTGGAACATGACCAAATATATTATGCAACCAGCGGTGTTCGAGATAAATAACCGGGTTATCATCTTCAATTGCTGCTATCAATAAACCTTTAGCATCATATGGCGTAGTCGGCATCACAACCTTCAACCCGGGAATATGCGCAAAAATAGACTGCAGGCTCTGCGAGTGCTGTGGCCCCTGACCCCAACCCCTCCCAATAATCAAACGGATTACCAAAGGTACTTTCATCTTTCCACCAAACATATAGTGCCATTTTGCTGCATTATTGATGATTTGATCCAATGATAAGAGCATAAAATCAATACGCTGGTGGGTAATAATTGGCCGCATCCCTACCAGAGATGAACCTATCGCAACCCCTGTCATTCCATTCTCTGCAACGGGCATATCCATTACCCTTTTACTGCCAAACTTTTTTTCAAGACCAATGGTGGTTCCAAATATTCCTTTGGGATCAGTAACACCAAGGCCCATAATATAGACAGAAGGGGCATTTTCCAGACACTGGCTTGTGGCCTCAAGAATTGCCTGTGCGTAATTAAGTTCCCGCATTATCTTAATTCGTCCCCAGCATAAACATCAGAATAAATTTGATTAATCTCAGGGAAAGGGCTCTCCTTAGCAAAATTAATCGCCGCATCAATTTCCGATCTAATCTTTTGCCTGAACTCTTTAATCTGCTGCTGAAGAAGAATTCCCTCCTGAAGTAAACGCTTTTCAAAGTTTTCCACAGGGCATTTCTGGTACCATTCCATAAACTCTTCTTCCGACCGATAGCCCAAATTATTATCATAATTAGGTCCGCAGTGCTCGCGAAACCTATATGTATCAAACTCAATAAAGGAGGGCCCTAAACATTTGCGGGCATGTTCAATGGCTTTCCCAGCAATATGATCTACTACCTCTACATCATTACCATCCCCCTTTTCACTGTATATACCAAATGCCCTTGCAATAGATAAATTATCACGTTCTTCTGGCTGACGAACTGAAAGCGGCGAATATACAGAATAAAAGTTGTTCTCACAAACAAAAACAACCGGCAATTTTTTCAAGGCAGCAAAGTTTAAACTCTCACAAAACACCCCTTCCTCTGTAGCGGCGTCTCCCAAAAAAACAACTGTAACTCTATTTTCTCCTTTCATAACTGTTCCAAAAGCAACTCCTACAGCAACCGGAATAATTCCTCCTACTATAGGGGTCGATCCCAAATAATTTACTTCAAGATCTACAAGATGCATAGAACCTCCTTTGCCTTTTGTACAACCAGTGGCTTTGCCTAATATTTCCGCCATCATCGCTCTAAGACTGCCTCCTTTGGCAAGAAAGTGGCCATGACTCCTGTGGTTACTCATTACATAGTCTTCTTTTCTAAGATTTGCACAGACACCCGCGGCTATGGCTTCCTGGCCTGAGCAGAGATGGACTGGACAACGCATCTGTTGTTCAGGATATAACTCTACAATGGTTTCCTCCACCATGCGGATTTTTAACATATTATAATAAAGCTCTAACTTTTTTTCTTTAATAATCATTTTTAAAAATTATTTTAGGTTAATTGCCTGCATGGTTTTAATGTTGTAATATTTCTTATCCTCCATAGGATTAGGAATCTTACCCGCATTAAATGCAGCACAGAGATCTCTTGCAGCCTGCTCAACTGTTCTCTTGGCTACAAATCCCAGCTCTCTTTTGATTTTTTCCGAAGAAACATGATAAGAACGGTTGTCATCTGTAGGCGTTGTAACAACCTCTATCCTGTCATTATTCATCTCCCTGGAAACTACTTTCCGCACCACTTGTGCAATTTCTTTGATTTTCATGTTGTCATATCCTGCATTAAAAATTTTACCATCAATTTTATCATCCGGATACTCAAGCGTTTTTGCGTACAAGTCAGTCATGTCTCCGATATGAATATTAGGCCTTTTCTGCTCACCGCCAAAAACCATAATCCTGCCTTTATTCACTGCATGATTAGTAAGAATATTAACCGAAAGGTCCAAACGTAGCCTCGGTGAATATCCGCAAACCGTGGCAGGCCTCAGCACCAAAACAACAAAGCCTGGGGTACGTTGCTCCATTAGATAAGTCTCACATAATGCCTTATACTTTGAATAATCAGTCAGAGGTTCTAATGGCAAATCTTCAGTAACATTCTCCTCTTCTTTTATACCATAAACACTGGAACTTGAAGCATAAATGAATCTTTTCACTCCAACCTTTTTGGCGATATCAACCAAAGAGATAAAAGCATCATAATTAATGGACTTACCCAACTCTGGATTGAGTTCATAACTGGGATCATTGGATATACAGGCAAGATGGATAACTGCATCTACACCTTGAAGTTCCCGCCAAAGTAAACTATCATCTCTAATATCTCCCTTAATCTGTTTCAAATTGGGATTGTCTTTTACTGAATCTAAAACATCATCACCATAAATATATAAATCAATTACTTTAACACAATAGCCTTTGTTCAGCAGTTTTGGCACTAATACAGCACCAACATAACCTGCGCCACCTGTTACCAAAACTTTTTTTGAACTACTCATATAAAACTTTCCTCCAAAGGGTTCCAACTATTTTAATAGTGCATGGATAAACTCAAGGACTTCATATTTCTCAACTGGTTTTTTATTGCATACAATCTGAACTGCTAAAGCTCCTGCTGCATTTCCAATAAAGGAAACTAAATCCAAAGGTATACCTTTGGCAATGCATGGAGCGGTATAAGCAAAGAACGCATCTCCGGCACCAACTGTATCAATTACCTTAGTTGAAAATACAGGCGTTCGATTTATCTCACCATTGCTATTTACAGCTATTGAGCCGTGTTTACCTCTTGTTACCATAAAATAGTCGCTATCAATGGCTCGAGCAATGTTCTTAGCGACATCTTCAATATTGGCATATTTTTCCTGAGCTGTGAGCCTGACCTCGGTTTCATCCAGGCAGACATAGGTTGGCTTATAATATTTCGTAACCATATTGTAACCTGCATTTGCGGCATTTGTCTGGGTATTAACTGCAAATTTCTTTGCAAATTTTTCAATGACTTTGATTATTTTATTGGTAATAAAGCCATGGCCAAAATCTGATATCAAAACTATATCATAGGAAGGTATTACAGTTTTTAAATACTTGATGACCTGTGACTCAAGGTCATCATTAATATAGCTATCACTTAAATAGTTAACTTCAAATAATTTTTGATTAAAATACTGGTTAATATATCTCTTTTTAACAATAGTTGGGCCATCTACTCTGTAGAAAAAATTTGTCTTTATGTTAGGCTTAAGATTGGCCTTAATAAAATCTTCTCTTGAATCCTCTCTGCCAAGTAAAGAAACTAACAGCAAATCGTTACATAAGCCTCCAATATGATTTGCAATTGCAAAAGCACCCCCTGCAAAAACCTCGTGGTCCAAATATTTATTTACAACAAGATGTGCCTTTGCAGATTTACCAAGTGCATCACAGTAGTGATACTCATCAATAATTCCATCTCCTATGAGTAATACCTTCAATTTTTTAAGGGTGTTTATCTTTTTTACGATATGTGAGAAGCTATATTTGTTGGAAAACTTCTTTAAAAAGCTCTTTGTTTCTTCAGGGTATATATTTAAAAAATCCTTTATTATTGTGGTTGAACTGAATGAAAATCCATCAGTCTCATATATTCTGCTTTTCCCAAAGTATAATTCCTTTTGTTTATCAAATAGCTTCCCGTATATGTTACTATCCCGATCTTTGTATGCCGGGCCCTTTGCAAACACATCTGGTTTTATTCTTTTGACACATTCAAAAGGTATCTCATCATCAACTAAACAAGTATAATCTACCTGTTCTAATGAAGCAATATTTTCAATTCTCAGATTCTCAGGGAAAATAGGTCTTCCGGGTCCCCTTCGAACATCCTTGTCTTTTATAGCAGTGACTACAAGGATATCACCCTCTTTCTTAGCAGAATTAAGATGCTTTATAACTCCGGGGTGAATAAGGTCGAAAACCCCATGGCTTTGGACGACAACTTTTTCTGACTGCTTAAGTGTCTCAACCTTCTTAATAAGCTCATCAAGTAATAATATTTTATTTTTTATCGATTTTTTCATTTGGTATTTTCCATATCTTTATTAAGAAAATACTTTTTGAGCAATTCAGTAGAAGAAAAAACTATCTCATGGGTAAATCTTGTCTCTGCACCTATCTCCTGTATAACCTTATATTCCCTTTGAATTTTACCAGTTTTGTCCTCCAGATTCTCAAATTCCTGTCCTTTAACATAAATATGTGGCCTTAAAAGTCTTAAGGTCTCTTCAGCAGTTGGCCATTTATTGATGGCCACATAATCAACACATTCTAAGGCTGCTATAGATTCAGCTCTTAATGTTTGATTAAAGACAGGTCTATCATGACCCTTATCAACATAAATATCACGTGTTACTGTTACAACAAGAATATTTCCCATTTTCTTGGCTGCTTGAAAATACTTAATATGACCCGGGTGCATAAGATCAAAACAACCATGACAGTGGACTATTTTATTTCCTTCAGACTTCAAAACCTGAATTTTTTTTGCCAATTCATTAATTTCAAGAATCTTATTTTCTTTCATCTGACTTCAGAACTCTTTTCCTCTTCGTTTATCGCCATCCAAAGGTCAGGAATAGTATCTGCATGCTTACCCTTGATATAAAAACTACTACCACCATCTATTGTTCTGACCAACATGGTTTTCCATGGCCTGAAATAATAATACTGATTATCCTTGTTAGGTTCTTTACTGTAATTTTCAGGAAGAGTATAAAGGTCACAAACAATTGTTGTAAAATGCTTGATGACTTTTCCCTGTTGATGAGCAACATTTCTTGCCATGCTGAGGGCTTTTAAAAAAACCTCAGGAGCCATTATAGCACTACCAAAATTCATAACTACACCATCCTCGAGTTTTTGAACTATATATGCAAATTTCAAAAAATCATTATAAGAAAGGGCTCCAGTCGCTGCCCCATCACAATTTGGATGCTCATGAATTATATCATAACCTAAACCTACATGGACTGTAATAGGTATCTTTAATCTATATGCAGTTGCAAGCAAACTGATTTTTTTATAAGGAAAACTCCCTTTGTTTATAATCCTTCCTACTGCCTCACCCATTCCGATAGTTTTATCCTGTTCATATGCCTTATTAATTATATCATTTAATTTTGCCGTTTCTTTCCATAAACCAAATTGCCCTTTTTTAATATACTTAGCAACACTCTCTGTTGTTGCACCAATAAGTGCAAATTCAAAATCATGTATCATGCCAGAACCATTCATTGCTATACATGAAATATATTTTCTCTTCATTAAGTCAATTAAATAGTTCTGTACACCATCTCTAATAACATGACCACCCATCATTAAAATAATAGAAGCATCTTTTTTCTTAGCATTAATGACCCGATTTGCAATCACTTTGAACCTTTTATATTTTTCTAAACTTTTATTGTAATTTAACTCCATTATTATTGAGGTAGTTAAGTTATGTTGCCTATCAGATAGAGGTTTTATATTAAGAAATGTTCTGTCAAAGAATAGAAATCTTACCATAAAATTCTCTTCATGGGAATCGATTATATGCATCATGCAATATCAGAATCAATCCAATATTTCAGATACAATATTAGTAGCTATTCTTCCAATTGAAGGAGAAGCCGTCAGACCAGGAGATTCAATAGTGACTAAGTTTATAAGACCTCGTAATCCTTTTTTGCTTCATCGGAAATAACAAAATCCTTCGTTTCTTCGTCTTTCCCCTGTAGTTTAGGACGAGTTCCTGCCATATCAGTGATGAATGCATCTTCTTCAAGTCCAAGTATAATTATCAAACCCAACACCTAAAACATCAGCACCTATAGTTATAGTAGTATATACAAATTGACATTAAGCTCTACGATGTGCATATATATTGTCACCTATTTTATATTTCACCAGCATGTCCTCCCACCATCAATCACCAATATACTGCCCGTCATATATGAAGAAGCATCTGAGAGAAGAAATAAAACTGCTGCTTTGTATTCATCAATATTTGCCATTCTTCCCATTGGAATGAGGTCTGTTACTCTCTTAACAAAATCCTCGGGCTGGTTGTTAAAAACTCCTGCGGGACATAGTGCATTAACTCTAATGCCTTTATCTGCCCAATAAGTAGCAAGATATTTTGTGAGCCCAATCAACCCATGTTTTATTACTGAATAAGTTACTGGTTTAACCGGTTGCATATTATCAGCCAAGCCTTTTTTCTTATAAATCCTCTGGTCAGGCGCTATGATACCAAGGTCAGATGAGATGTTAAGAATAACCCCTTTCCCTCTTCGTGCCATTTCAGCACCAAAAACCTGACTGCAAATAAAAGCCCCCTTCAGTCCCACATCCAGTTCTTTGTCCCACATATCCTCTGGAAAATTTTCAAATCTGGACCAAGGTTTTTCATCTGGCTTATTTGTGACTTTTGGATCAATGGCAGCATTGTTGATTAAAAAATCTATCCTTGAAAATCTTTTTAAAATCTCATCTCTCACAGACTCCACACTTTGCTTTGAAGTAATATCCATATAGATGCCAATCGCTTCTTTTCTATACTTCAAAGATAATTCAGATGCGGTCTTTTCTGCCAATCTCTTATTGATGTCCGCGATAACAGGAATCCCGCCCGCTTCTATTACAGCCTCTGCATGTTTGCGCCCCAGCAAGCCCGCGCCACCGGTTATAATCCCGGTTTTATTCTCTAAGCTGAACTTCTCCAAAACCATTAAAAAATCCTTTTTATCTGTCCGCCATCAACCACAAAATTAGCCCCTGTAACAAAGGATGTCCTGTCAGAGGACAAAAAACATACTGCGTCCGAAATCTCCTCTGCCCTGCCAAGTCTCTGCAACGGCACAGACTCTTTAATATATTTTTCAACTACCTCTTTGTTCTCATTTAATTTTATATCCCACGTACCACCCTCAAAATATATATTCCCCGGAGATACAGCATTCAATCTTATGCCCATAGAGGCAACCAAATTTGAGGTGTTTTTTACATAACTCAGCAAAGCAGACTTTGCAGAGGAATATTCAACCGGCGCAGGGATAGCCTCACAGCCTGCGATTGATGATATAAAAACAATATTTCCTGATTTTTGAGGAATCATTACCCTGATGGCTTCTCTTGAGAGTTTTACTGATGAAAAAAAGTTTATATCAAAACTCTTCATCCACAATTCATCCTCAACATCCCATCCAGATTTAAACCTCCCGGAACCTATGTTTGCCACTACTATATCAAGCCTGTTATGCTTATTTAATATATCATTCAAAAGATTTTCAATTGTATCTGTATTGGTCAAATCCCCGCTGAATTTATAAACCCTGCCGCCAAATTGGGACTTGAAATCATTGTAGGCAGAGTCAAGCATCTCTTTATTTCTTCCTGTTATATAGACTATAGCCCCTTCCTTTAACAACCCGCAGGCTATTGCCTTTCCAATCCCTCTGCTTGAGCCGCTTACCAGCGATACTTTATTTTTAAGACCTAAGTCCACTCTGCCATCTTCCTTAATTAAGATATTGTTCAATAAACTTCATGTATTCCTTTATGGTTTCCTTTTCTCTGCCTGTCTCTTTTCTTGCTGATTGAAAAATGTATATCCCTGAAAAATTCATCTCCCTGAGTTTATTAAATACAACTTGAAAATCAACATTGCCATTGCCAAGAGGAACAGTTCCTCCTTTATAGACTCTGTCTTTTATATGCACATCTGTAATCCACCTGCCATATGCATCAATCTCTTTACCAGGATTATACCCAAGGAAAGCGCTGTTGCCCATATCATAATTAACTTTTATGCAGTGGGATTTAAACCTGTTGAGCAAAGAGAGAAAATCTTCTGGAGGCAAATCAGCCTCAAGGGTAATATTTATGCTGTACTTCTCCGCCAATGGGATACATCTGTTCAGCGAGCTTTCAAACTGCGTCATTTCTTCAGGATTTGAAATCCTGGAATGGTCTACACAGGGGATTATTATGTCCCTGACGCCCAGCAACGAAGAGTTGCTGATTAATTCCTTCAGAACAGAAATGTTTTTTCCAATCTGGTCCCCTTTATGCAAAGGAAAATCCATGAAATAATCTGCGCATACAGATAAAACCCTGACTCCTGTTTCAGTTTCTGTCTTTTTAATTGTATCAATGCCTTCTTTTCTCATCAGAGGATGTTTCCTGAAGTCCTCACCCTCAAAAATAAATTCAATGCAGTCAAGCCCTAACTCTTTGGCAATCAGGAACTCCTCATGCCATCTTTCCACCGGAAAGGCCTGAATCCTGTTATTTATAGGTGGCAGCAATCTTCCCTGCATTATGCCTATTAAGTTTTTTGCTTTCATCTTTTATGACACAATTATCCAGACAAGGATAATTTTTTTTTGTTAAATGCTTCTTTTGATAAAATACCATTATTTTCAGTTAAATAA
>MGDH01000017.1 GCA_001790855.1 Candidatus Schekmanbacteria bacterium RIFCSPLOWO2_02_FULL_38_14
ATATAAGCCAGAATAAGTAGAGGAATATTGTTAACAGAGTGGGAGGAAGTCCTGAAAAAAGAGATACAACAAAGAAAGAAATGACAAACTGACTTAAAAGGCGGATTTTGGAAGAGAGAGTAAAGCGGTCTTCAAGTAAACCAAGGAGGCCTGTAATGCTTAGAATCGCAGAAAAATAAAAGTCCCTTGTTATAAAAACGCCAACAATGACTAAAGCAATCCATATCCCAACGCCGCCGCCGCGTGGTGTCGGAAGTGAATGAGAACTACGCTCATTGGGAACATCTACTGCGGCAATTCTGAAACTGTATTTAGATATAACCGCAGAACTGATTGCACTGAACAAAATGGCCAATAAAATAGTTAGGGCGGTTAACACCTCACGGACCTTATACTATTCTTGTACCATTTAACTGTTTCACGAATCCCTTCTGCCATAGTAAACGGCGGCATCCAGTCAAGGACCTTCCTGATCTTACTGCTATCTATGTGAAGAGAGCCAGTGAGCCGTTCTATCTCCGGCCCTTTCCCCATAAGTTTTCCAGCAGTTTTTAACAACAGATCCGGCAAGGGGATCAATCTCGCTGTTTTATTCATTGTTTTCGCAATCATCCTGATCAGGTCTGGTGTGGAGGTATCCTCTCCGTCACTCACCAAAAAGGTCTCTCCTGCAGCACCTGGGTTGGTAATACAAGTCTCAATAACATCCACGAGATTGCCTGCATAGATCAGACTTCTATTATTATTTACAAGTGCCAATGGTAAGGGAATATCTCTGTTTACCCAGTTTAAAAGCCGTAAGAAATTCCCCCCTACGTCCGGCCCATAAATCATGGGTGGACGTATGATGACCACCTCAATACCCCGCTTTAAAGCAA
This sequence comes from Candidatus Schekmanbacteria bacterium RIFCSPLOWO2_02_FULL_38_14, assembly GCA_001790855.1. Classification (NCBI taxonomy): domain Bacteria; phylum Candidatus Schekmaniibacteriota; species Candidatus Schekmanbacteria bacterium RIFCSPLOWO2_02_FULL_38_14. The sequence goes on from MGDH01000017.1 coordinate 879, forward strand.
GGCCGTGCAATATCTGCTCTGCCTCCCATTTGGATTGGGCATATGCATCTGCAGGGCAAACCGAAGAATCTTCCGTATACGAGTTTCCTTCAGTTTTCTCCCCATTCACCTTGATAGTACTTAGATAGATTATCCTTCGAACACCTGCCTTCACCGCCATGTCAAATAATCTTGCTGCCCCTGAGGTATTTACCCTTCTATACTCATCCAGTGGATTCGTGGAGGTCTCGTGCATCACATGGACCCTTGCGGCGAGATAGACAACTGCATCAACGTTGTCCAATGCCCCAGCCCATTCGGTTTCAGGTCCAATATCTTCAACTATCCGGTATTCCATTCTCCCAGGAAGCAAGCCAATTTTTCCAGGTGATCGAACAGTCCCTGTCACATGATAACCCTTTTCCACGAGACTGTGGCAGAGCATTTTCCCAACAAAACCAGTTGCACCGGTTACAAAAACTTTTTTTACGGCTTCCTTTACAGCACTTGACATTAGTTAGATATTCACGATTGGATATGATATCTTGATAAAGCTACTGAATAGAGTAATCATTATGTTCTTTCAAGACGTCGATAATTCGCGATGCAGCTCTGCCATCCCCATAAGGATTCACAGCCTTTGACATACTTTCGTAGTATTCTGAATTGTCTAATAGTTCCATTATGCTTTTAATTATATTATCCTTATCCGTACCCACTAACTTCACTGTACCAGCCTCTATCCCTTCAGGCCTTTCCGTTGTGTTTCTCATGACCAATACCGGCTTCCCTAGAGAAGGGGCTTCCTCCTGAACACCACCCGAATCGGTAAGGACAAGATGTGCATTGCTCATTAAAAATACAAATGGTTCATATTCCAATGGGTCTATAAGATAGACGTTGCGCTGTTCATTTAAGATAGATTTTACAGGCTTTTGCACATTAGGGTTAAGGTGAACGGGATAAATTATTACTACATCGTCTCTCTTTTCTGCTATTTCCTTAAGCGCTAAACAAATGTTCTCAAACCCTTCACCAAAGTTTTCCCGTCTATGGCCAGTCACTAATATCAGTTTCGGGTTATTGCCATCATAAGTAGACGGAAGATTAACGCCCCATTTCTCTTCAAAATATCTATTCCAGAATTGCCTGCTCTTAATTTCTGTCTGCCTGCTAACAATATACTGCAACGCATCAATGACCGTATTCCCGGTCACCCATATTTTGTCTTCAGGAATCCCCTCTTTTAAAAGATTGGACCTTGCCCATGATGTTGGGGCAAAGTGATAGTCTGCCAGTACACCCAATATATGCCTGTTTTTCTCTTCAGGATAAGGACTGTACTTATCATATGTTCTCAACCCAGCCTCAATGTGACCTATGGGTATCTTGAGATAGTAGGCTGCAAGCCCCCCCATAAATGCGGTCGTCGTATCCCCCTGAACTAAAACCATATCCGGCCTTTCCTTTTTCAGGACATCTCTGAGCCCGGCTAAGGAGTTAATTGATACATCAAACAGGTCCTGTCCCTTAAACATAATATTCAGATCATAGTCCGGCTTAATATCAAAAACCTTTAACACCTGGTCCAACATCTCCCTGTGTTGAGCAGTAACACAGACCTTAGAGGTAACGGCATTGGAGCAATTCCTCAGTTCCATAAGGACAGGGGCCACCTTAATAGCTTCAGGTCTGGTCCCAAATATAGTAAGAATCTTCATTTATTTCGTGTCCTTATCTCTCACTGCAGAGGTCATTCCAGGACCAAATGACGCAGCCTGTTCAATTAAATCCCATTTCTCTTTAAACCACTCAACTGTCCTTTTTAGTCCCTCATCAAACTCTGTTTTGGGTACATATCCAACTAACGTTTTTGCACGGTCCACTGAAGCAAGCAACCTGCTTTTTGTATCCCATTTCCTCCGTGACAAAAAATTAATTCCGGCTTTATTCCCTGTCAGGTCACTAATCCTATTTGCTAAATCAATAATCTTCGTCTCCTTCCCGGAAGCAAGATTAAATTCCTTTCCAATTGCCTCCTCAAAGTACCCTGCCCTCAATAGTCCATCTATCAAATCATTGACATAGGTAAAATCTCTTGTCTCTTCCCCAGTCCCTGTAAGAGGCAAGGACTCTCCTTTCATCGCCCAATAGATAAAATTGGGAATCACATTTCTATATTGACCCGGAATCTCCCCGGGACCATAAGAGTTAAAAAATCTGGTCTTAACAACTGGCAAACCATAATGATTATAAAAGAAGTTACAGTAAAGCTCTCCAAGCATCTTAGTAATCTGATAGGGTGTACTCAGGTTCAAAGACATAAACTCCTCCCGCAATGGCAGGGGGGCGCTACTGCCATAAATAGAACACCCTGAAGATGCATAGATAAACCTCTTAACCCCTGTAAAAAGAGAATACTCCAGCAACCTTAATGTCCCCATACCATTGACATCAAGATCTATTTCTGGGTGATCCACAGAGTTTTGGTTTGCAAAAAATGCGGCCAAGTGAAAAACATATTCCGGTTTTTCAAAAAATACCCTTTTGAGCTTCACCTCATCACGTATATCCCCTTCAACAAACATGACATTTGATAGCGCTGGAACATTCCATCGTTCGGCTGATGATAAATTATCAAGTACCATCACTATCTTGGCCCCAAGGCCGGCAATAGTCCTGGTGAGGTTGGAACCAATGGCGCCAGCGCCTCCGGTAACCAGAACAACTTTATCCTTATACATTCCCAAATACTCTTTTTCCATAAATTCCCTCCTATGTCCTTAATAATTTTTCTAATGCACTTATACAGATACTCTTATCAAAATATGTTGATACATAGCTTAATCCATTCTCACCATATTGTTTTAATTTATCCTTTTCCTTATATATTTTTATCACCAGATCCATCGCCTTTTTGTGCTCATCAGAGACCACTGAATAACCACATCCAGCATCCTTGATTAAGCTATGTCCGTCACTTTCTTTGTTTAAAAAAGCTACTATAGGGATAGAGGCCGCCATATACCCCAGTATTTTGCTCGGAATTACCGGAGTCTTATTTTTACTGCTCAGGCAGACAAGACCTACATTCACATCCCTCACGAGTTTGGGATATTCCTCCTTGGATACAAAAGGTTTAATAATAACATTTTTTAGCTTGTAGTCTTCGATCATCCTCACAAGCCTGTCTTTTTCCATTCCATCACCAACAAGAAGAAATACAATATCAGAGTTATCTTTAACCTCTTTTGCAATATTGATCACTAACTCAAGATATTGCGAAGGACCGATAACACCTGCAAACAGAAAAATAAACTTATCTGATAGTCCATACTTTTCCCGGAAAGAACCAGCTCCGTTTACATTGGTATATTCCTTGATGTCTACCCAATTATGGAGGACATGAATTTTATCAGGGGGAATCTGTTTTTTATCAAGAAGAAACTTTTTGTTATTCTCCGAATGTACCGTAATCTTATCCGCATTTTTATACGCCCTTCTCTCTAACCATTCAAAAAACTTTATTACAAAAGTATTTTTAATGATTCCAAGGTCAATAGCATTTTGAGGAAATATGTCTTGAATATTCAGGATGAACTTTGCCCCATATTTCTTCTTCACCATCCTTCCAACATCCGTCAGCGGCAGAGGTGGGCTATAAGCTATAATAGCATCTACTTTATCTTTAATGTGCATCTTAATCTTTGGGAATAAGATATATGACATGGTTAGTTGAGAAACCCCTCTTATTATGAAACTAACTTTATGATGAGGAAGGATTTTCACCCGAATGACACCTATTCCATTTTCATCAGTAAATTCATGGAAACTCTTGCCCTCCATATCCGCAGTAATATTATACTTCGGATATGGAGCAACAACAAAAACCTTATGTCCTCTGTTTCTAAGCTCTTCTGCCATCTCCTGCATCAGATGGGAACAGGAACGTATCTCCGGGGGATATGATTCTGTAACTAAGAGAATATTCATATAGTTATCGCGATTGGGGTCACTTTTTCTAATGATTCGTTAATCTTAAAAACCGTAAGGGTGGATAGAAATATTTCCTGAGGGGTTATCCCTGGCTTAGATTTTTCAGTTATAACATCATAAAAGTGTTGCATCTCTTCTTTATACCCAATCTCTTGCTTAAATGTCTTATATCGTTTCTTTACCCCATTCGTGATAAAGTTTGTCTCTCTATAATCTGTTGATACAATGACACTCCCTTCACAGAAAATCTCTATCTGCTCTCTTGAGTATGCCCTATCCCCTGAGGCTGAATAAAGAATATTTCCGACTGAGCCATCCTCAAATTTCAAAGTAATCGCTAAATTATCACTATTTAGCGTTGTTTTATTATTTCCCGAAATCCTCTCCCCATAAACTCTGACAGGATTACTTTTCGTCAAAAATTGCATCATATCCACAAAGTGACAAATCTCACCAATAACCCGGCTGCCTCCTTCTTCTTCTGAATGTACCCAATGGTCAGCTGGAACAAAGCCAGCGTTGATTCTATAATTAATTACTATTGGGGCCTGACGATTTACAAGATAGTTAGCAATTTTTACGGAATGAGGTGAAAATCTCCTATTATATCCAACCATAAGAAAGAGTGACTGATGCTGATAAGCATCCATTATTTCTTCTAACTCTTTCTCATTGATACAAAGTGGTTTTTCTACAAATACCTGCTTCTCTGCCTTTAGCGCTTCTATTACCATCTTCGCATGCAGACTATGCGGGGTAAGAATCATTGCAGCGTTTATCTCTTTATCGTTAAGCACCTCCCTATAATCAGTTGTACAGTTCTCAAATCCAAATCTCTTTCCTGTATGATACGTATTAGAGCTCGAAGAAGTAGAAATCGTATGCAGCCTAATACCTCTAATGTCTTTTAAAGACGGCAAAAGTAGTGACTTGCCAAATAGTCCCGCACCGATTACCCCGAGAGAAATTTGAGATCTGATTGGGGATAGGTCATGA
>MGDH01000018.1 GCA_001790855.1 Candidatus Schekmanbacteria bacterium RIFCSPLOWO2_02_FULL_38_14
GCGGTTTTGTGTTCCTTTTCCTTTTCAGCAAACTTTTCATTGGTATTTTTAGTGACTCTGAAATACATCTTCCAAGTTCTTCAGACTGATTAAACCCTCTGCTCCTCTTTTTTATCCAGTGAAGAGGAACAGGTATTAATACATCAGCTTTTAAAAATTCTGGTTCCCCCTTTATTCTTTTTATCATAATCTCAGACAATATATCCTTAAGCTGTTCTTTTTTATTATATTTATAAATGTGTATTATTTCCTTTAAGGTTCCAGCATATTCTCCCAATCCCAAAATAGCGTCATATCTGATACGATTGCCTTTATTCTGACATTTACCGCATACAGGTTTCTCAATACCTTCTAAAGCATTTTTAGATACAAAGCCTCTCCCGCATTTTGCACAGAAAGGCGGATTAATCTCTTTTATCTGATCCAGACAGGATTCACATATATACTTACTTCCGTCTCCTGATGTATCCTCTTTGCATACAAGGCAGAAAGGGGGATAAAGGAAATCTGTAAAGGAAGACAATAAAGAGATTAAATATGAAAACATAAAACCTTGCTTCATTGAAAAAAACTATAAATTCAAATATCATATTTTCAAATAATAAAACAACGCCAAAATTACGTTTTGTTATTTGACATTAGATTTTCTAGTGTTTATATTTTGTAGCAAATAAAATGATTATCAGGTTAAAATAGGATAGGAGGAATAAAAAGAATGGTCCCATTTAATATAATGAAAAACCTTTCAACGCCAACTGATTCAAAAATACTGTTTATAGTCCTTGATGGATTAAGCGGGCTTCCTGATGAAAAGAGAGGGAAAACAGAGCTTGAACAAGCCAACATACCAAACCTTGACTCCCTTGCAGCAGATTCAGTTTGCGGAATGTCAGTTCCTGTTGCCCATGGAATTACTCCGGGAAGCGGTCCATCCCACCTCTCACTTTTTGGATATGACCCTCTAAAATACGAAGTCGGCAGAGGTATTCTTGAAGCGCTTGGAATAGACTTCCCCCTTGAGCCTTCTGATGTAGCCTTCAGAATAAATTTTGCAACAGTTGATGAAAACAATATTGTTACTGACAGAAGGGCTGGAAGGATAAGCTCAGAAAAATGTAAGGAAATCTGCGAAGAACTTGATAAAATAAAAATAGAAGGGGTTGAAATTTTTGTAAGGGCTGTAAAGGAACACAGGGCTGCGATGATTCTGAGAGGAAAAGGGCTTGCAGGAAACATTGCAGACACTGACCCTCAAAGGATAGGACTTAAAGTAAAAAAAGTTATTGCCATTGACAGTGAAAGCAAGAAAACAGCAGCTCTTGCAGATGAATTTGTAGAAAGGGCAAAAGAGGTTTTAAAAAAACATTATCCTGCAAATATGCTTATGTTAAGAGGTGCGTCAAAGCACGAGGAATTTCCATCAATGCAGGAAATCTACAAATTAAATCCTGCAGCCATTGCTACTTACCCTATGTACAAGGGAATTGTAAGGCTTATTGGGATGAATGTCCTTGACGCAGGAGAAACTTATGAAACTGAAATAGAAACTCTTAAAAGCAATTTTTCTAAATATGACTTTTTCTATTTCCATTACAAAAAAACCGACTCAACAGGCGAAGACGGAGACTTTGAAAGAAAAGTCAAAGCCCTTGAGGATTTTGACAAGAAACTTCCTGAGATTTTATCGCTGAACCCCGATGTGGTTGTCCTGACAGGAGACCACTCCACACCATCTGTGCTCAAAGCCCATAGCTGGCATTCTGTGCCTGTCCTGATTAACTCAAAATACTGCAGAAAAGATGAAGTGAAAGTTTTTAATGAAACAGAATGTACAAAAGGCGGTCTTGGCACAATTCAGGCAACTGATATAATGCCTCTTGCTATGGCAAATGCGCTGAAGCTGCTGAAGTTTGGAGCGTAGATTATAGGGTCAAGTAGTAAACGATTTCGGTCAAAAAATTCTACTTATCTCTTACGGTTTCAACTCCCTATAATACCCCTCAAACCACTTCCGTTTGAATAAATCATTGACCTTTGGGTCAGAGAGTTTCTTGTAGAGGTCTATCTTGGTATTAAAACTTTAAAGGGGACGGTTCTCTTTATTAAGAAAAGAGAACCGTCCCCTTTAACACGGGGCCGCGGGCGGGGTGGATGTTGATGTTGGATGTGGATCTCATGTCCCTTTTGCATCGATGGCAGCTTCAAGGGCTTTGACCTTCTTTTTGAGCCCGATTTTCGGGTTCAGCTCCATAGCTGCCAAATACTCTGCGAGTGCAGCCCTTACGTCGCCTCGTCTCTCCGCTATCTCGCCGAGGATACGGTGGGCGCTTGCCTTCGTGTTGGGGGACATCTTCTTTTCCAACGCCTTCCTGATCCACTCTTCAATCTCTGCGATCGCCTCAGCGCAGCAGTCGCCAGAAAGCTTGTTGTCAAGGCGAGATCGTGCCAGGTCGAAGAGCTGATATCCGTACTCGTCACTGAGTGCGCGCCGCATACTCGCGCGCCCCAGAGCTTCAGCATCGAGGAATTCACCGTCGTACGTGTAGCGGAAGATGTCCTCCGATTCACCATGCACAACGACGTGGCGCGATGCCTCATCGAACGTAATGCGTTTCGGCCAGACAACAGGGACGGATTGTTTCCACAGAATCACTGAGTCATGAAGATCCACAAGGAAAACGCTCTCGCCATCCTCTGGCCGCGGGGATTCGTGCGGAGCCGTTAGCGTGTGAAATGCGAGGTAGCGTCCATCTGCCGAGAGGGTTGGAAGTTCGACTGCAGCGCCAGCGCGATGCTGGAGGACGCACCTTTCTTCAGGGGTGAACACTCGCAGGCGACAACGCGGCCCAAGAAACTCGCTGGACGGCCCCCACTCATACACAGCGAAAACGCCTGCGTCGCAGATTGCCACGGTTTCCGGCCGAGAAAGCCCGTCCAACCGGCATACCTGCTTATCATGGTCGAATAAGAGCACCGCGTCGGTTGGATTGTTGCTGGACCAACTGCCGGCGTTGGAATCGTGAATCTGTCCGTGGGTGAGGAGCCACCGCTGATTCGGCGAGCAGATCCATCTGCCATGGAAGCCTATTGTGTCAATACTGAGCCACTCATCGTGCATTTCACCGATTTCGCTCACGGGTCCTCTCCTTTCGGAATATTAGTTGGTACAAACCCGTATTGTATCTCTCGCCACCGGAATCCCAAACTCCAAGGGCATCCAACATTTACTTTTAAACTTATTCTACAGCTAAAAACATTTTATATTGAAACAATTTAGTGTCAAGTTTTTCTCAGAGCACCACAAAAGGCAGAATTACATCACCATATTCATGCTGCTTGAAAGACCCTCTTAAAATATCATCAGCAACCTACCAAATGAAGTTTGCTTTGTCCTGGAAGTTGTTCATAATTGATATTGACTCCTAAAACTAATAAATCGTAGGTTCAGGGTGTAATGTATTATTGCGTTTATAACCGGGATAGCACATTATCAAGAAGTTTTTTAAACCTTTGCGTAAGATATGTCTTTCAGTTTTCCTTCTCTTATGTCTTTATGCGGTGTTGTTACCTGCCACCATGACTGTAATGCCATGCCCTTATTCCTCCATCTCGTCTAAGATTTTATGTATGATGGGTTTTATTTCTGGTAATCTTTCTTTAATGACTTTCCAGACAACTTCATAGTCTATACCAAAATAGAAATGAGTTATCTTATCTCTCATCTTTGCCATATCACTCCAGGGCACATCTTTGTATCTCTGCCTTATATGTTTTGGGATATTCTTTGTTGCCTCACCTATTATTTCAATTTTTCTAACTACTGCACTTGAAGTTTTATCATCCTGTACAAATTTATCGAAATCTATGCCTTTTATAAATTCATCGATTCTCGCAATACACTCCAGTATGTCCTTAATAAAAAGTTTATAGTCCCTTTTCATATATAAACAACCTCTTCTAAGATTATATCTTTCAATTCTGGTCTTATTCCCTCTTTCCTTACAAGATCCACTTTCTTCTTCAAAATCCTTGTGAGATATCTTTCAATTTCAATAAATTTGAGAAGGTCTGGAACTTCCTCAAACTCAACAAGAATATCTATATCGCTTCTCTTTCTCTGCTCACCTCTGATGAAGGAACCAAATATCCCTATCTCTTTTACCTTGTATTTTTTATACAGTTCTTCTTTATGTTTTCTCAGTACTTCATTAATTTCTTTGATTGATTGCATTTTTATCACTCCCTGCTGCCTGTCTGCCGTGCTGGCACAGGCAGGTTAGCATCTATATTCTACATCATAACCTTTACTTCCTCTCAAACAATTCTTCCTGTTTTTTGACTTCTGTTTTCTTTATTTCCTTCCCATAGCTTTCTTTCCCATATAGGAATCCCTGTATCATTTGCTTTTCCTTATCTCCATCTGGCAGAACTTCAGAAATTGCCTGTGCAACCTACCAGAATGAATTGTTGCTTAAATTTCCAGTTCTAGCAAGAACCTCTGTAATTGCTTTTCTGTTATTCTGCTCCCAATAGAGAAGATAGGCATGGAGAACATCAATCATTGAGAACGGTACCTCAGCATGCACTTTGTTACCCTAAGATTATGAAATTTGTCAACAGGAAAGAAACTGATATTAGCTAAAAGATTTGAAGAATAAACAATCAATTAAATGAACTACCCCGCAGCAGAGCTGCGAGGTATCAAAGTCTCCCCTCCCTTGATGGGAGGGGACTAAGGGGAGGGTGAAAGGCAAACCAATCACCCCCACCCTAACCCTCCCCCATCAAGGGGGAGGAAACTCTGGGAGACTCCGATGCAAAGCTTCGAGGAATTCTTTGGTTCAATCCTTCTGATAGGGCAATTTGTGTATAATACAGAATCCCCTGTAAATCTGCTCAAGAAGAAACAGCCTTACCATTTCGTGGTTTATTATCATTGCCGAAAGAGAAAGTTTTTTATCAACCCTTTTTAATACCAGCGGATTAAGCCCGTAAGTTCCGCCTACAACAAATTCAATCTCTCTACCTGTTTCAATCATCTGCTTTTTCAAAATAGCGCTGAAAGCCTTTGAATCCATCATCTCCCCTTCTGAATCAAGAACGATTTTAAAAGAAGAGTTTTTAAAAGATTTTATAATTTTAATGCTTTCCTCAAGCTTTGCCCTTTCAACATCAACATTCTTTGTATACTTTTGGCTTGCTATTTCAACAATCTCAAGCCTTGTGAATCTTTTTATCCTTTTGACAAAATCACTGATTCCCTCTCTAAGATAAGCCTGTTTGGTTTTGTCAACCCATATTATTCTTATTGCCATTAAATCCAACTCCTTTATAGACTGCTTAAAAAGGAGATAACGAGCGTCATTGCGAGGAGCGACAGCGACGTGGCAATCTCTAAACAATTGTTTTAGATAAAACTGAGATTGCTTCGTTTCACTCGCAATGACAGTAAAATGGGCTTATCAACAATTTGTTACAACCTATTCTTTTCATTTATTGCAATTCCGCGGTGTAACTGTATGGAACCCCGTATCTAAAATTTTTAGGTCCCTTGGACAGAACAGTAGTGACAAGATATACCTCAGTGTATGTTGTTCCGAATCCGCTTATCTGGACTGAACCCTGTTGGTTTGAATCAAGAATTATCTCTTCTACCTCAGGAGCCCCAAGAGAATCTATTTTCACAACAACAGCCCCCCATTTGACATTAACAAAATTATATCTCTTCTTCCCTGCAAAGCCTATATTCAAAGTCTCACCGCTTCCGCCTGAAAATTTTATGTAGTTTGCCCCAAGATAACTTGGAGGATTAGGAAAAAACGTTGATGATATCGGGTCAATTGATTCGCTGACAGAATAGGTTTCGTGCACCATCATATCACTTACAGGACCATAATGCTCACCCTCCTTGTAAGATTTGCTCATTGTCACATTCCTTGCAGAAAAATCCTTAAAAGCCTTGCTCAGGTTAGTGTCATTGTTTTTAAAAAATATTTTATTAGCATCAAGGGCTGAATATTTTTTACAAAGCTCCCAGATATCCTTGAATATTCCGCTTCCACCATAGTATTCAGATAAATATTTTACCCAGATTACATCCCCGTATTCACGCAACATGCCTTTTTTTGTAAGCGATTTTCCAGGAAATTCTCCCCAGCCATCTTCTGCAAGATACTGGTAATAGTCATTAACATAATCAAAAACCTCATCCTCCATCCACGTTGCCGTTGCTTCCTGCCACCATACAGCCGTAGCCATGTTATATGCATACTGAATAGTATGGTTGAACTCATGGGCAGCAGTCACCTTCATAGCCCCTATTTCATCTCCCTCAGAGTCATCATTTATAGTATTCGGCATAAGGTTATTCACAAGAATATAAGGCGTGTCGTCTGAATAGATAGTTGTATAAGCATAGTTCCCTTTCCCGAGGGAAAGCCTCTTGCTGTCAGAAGTATTTGCTATGTAAATATCTATTTTATACTGACCTGAGCTTTTTGGTTTTTTCAGTTCCATTTCGTTAACTTCCTTATTCCAAGATTCCTCAAGATATTCTCCCCATTTTTCAACAAGGTCAGGAATATCATCATTATCATCATCAGCAGGGTTAACACCCTTTCCTGTTGCTGAATTGTATGCCTCATCTCCCCATCTGATTACAAAATTACTTGTAGCATAATAATTGGGCGCTTCCTTAAAAGTATTGCTTCTGCTAATCTTATACGATTTTCTATAGCTTCTTTTCAAAGGTTCGGGCTGTTTCTCAAATAGGTATTCCATAATCATTTTTCTGTTTTCATCACTGAAAGAATTTATATTTTTCCTGATTTCGCTGATTACAGGAGTAGCACACCTCCGGACCCTTTTATCCTCTGTCATTCTGAAAGTAAAAACAGTGCTCTCAGGTTCAGCTCCCACTACTGAAAAAAATTCATTTAAGAGAAGAGTATTTCTTTCAATCAAGCCGCCTTTATAGACTGCGTGATTGTCAGCAAAAGAGGAGTTTTCAAGGAAAGCAATTACCAATAAAACCACAAAAAAATATTTTTTCATTTTATTTTCAATTTATAATTATTTATTATCATTTTTAATCCTTGTTATTTCTCTTCCTGAAACCTTTACCAGCGCTTCTCCACTTGTCTCCTTCCACTTTTTCACTTCATTGCTGAAACGCTCCAGAAAGCTTTTTAATAACTCATCCATCTGTGTCTGCATCTCCTCCATCTTTTCCCTCATCCGCATAATTATCTCAACTCCTGCCAGATTTACTCCCAAATCCTGAGTCAACCTCTGAATCATCTCTACCTTTCTTACATCATCATCTGAATAAAGCCTGGTGTTTCCGCCAGTTCTTTTTGGAGAAATCAAACCTTCTCTCTCATAAAGCCTTAAGGTCTGGGGATGGACATCAAGCATTTCAGACACTACCCCAATAGAGTAATATCCTTTTTTCTTTGCCATATTCCTTCTCCTCTCTGAACCCTTGCCTCAAAATGCTGGTTTTTTTGTTCCTCTGTTTTTTTTTCTGCTCTCTACCCTTAACCCTATCAAAGACTCATCTCCTTTGGCACAACAACTATACCCGTATCAGATACGAAAAATCTTTTTCTGTCCTCCTCAGGATTTAAACCAATAGTTGTCCCCTGAGGAATCTTAACTTCCTTGTCTATTATGGCTCTCTTTATTTTACAGTACCTTCCTATGTCAACTCCATCCAGTATTACTGATTCTTCAACCTCGCTCCCCCTGTGGATATAAACATTCGGTGAAAGAACTGACCTGTTTACTCTGGCGCCGCTGATTACTGACCCGCTTGAAATCAGCGAGTCCTGAGCCAGACCTGCTCTCATTTCCGAGCTTTCTCCTGAAACAACAAGCTTTGCAGGAGGATATTGCCCCTGATACGTCCTGATAGGCCATTCTTCATCATACAAACTGAACGCAGGCTTAACAGAGAGTAAATCCATATTTGCTTCCCAGTAGGCGTCAACAGTCCCGACATCTCTCCAGTACTTTACCTGTTTGTTATCCTCTTCCCTGAATATAAAACCAAAGACCCTGTAATTAGAAATCATCATTGGAATAACATCCCTGCCAAAATCGTGCTCTGTATCTTTCCATGCGTCATTGTGAAGCGCTTCATAAAGTATATTGGTTTTAAAAACATAAACACCCATTGATACCAGAGCAGAAGACTGGTCGGACAAAAAAGCCTTGGGATTTTTTGGCTTTTCCTCAAAACCTGTTATTCTGTAAGAATCATCAACCTCAACAACTCCAAACTGCGAAGCCTTTTTCCTCTCGAAAGGAATTGTTGCAACGGTTAAATCTGCGTTCTTTTCGATATGAGCCTTCAGCATTAAGTTGTAATTCATCTTGTACACGTGGTCTCCTGAAAGGACAAAGATATAGCTTTGTTTTTCTCTTTCAAGAAAATATATGTTCTGGTATATTGCATCAGCAGTTCCCCTGTACCACTGCTCCCCGATCCTTTGCTGAGGATGCAATGAAATAATATATTCTCCAAGGTCGGGATTGAACACATTCCACCCAAGCCTGATATGCCTGTCAAGAGAAAGCGATTTATACTGAGGAATAATACAAATCCTTCTTATATTGGAGTTAGCACAGTTGCTAAGAGTAAAATCTATGAGCCGATATATTCCTCCAAACGGCACAGCTGGCTTTGCCCTGTCTTTTGTAAGGGGATATAGCCTGCTGCCAACCCCGCCTGCTAAAATCAGCGCTAATGTTTTTTTTGTCTCCATAATTTATTTTTAAATCCCAAATTCCAAAATAAAATGTAGAAACGGGTCTTTAGACCCATTAATAACAGACCTAAAGGTCTGTTTCTACAAATACATATCATATACAATTTGACCTTGCTCATGGTTTCCCAACAGCCTATCAAACAAATCACAGAAACCCTGAACTCTCCATTTTCTTCCTGAGCCATTTTTCTGAACCCCTGCCAAGTGTATCTCTGAGCCAGAGCCCCCTGCAGTCGCTGCATACCTGGACAGAGTTGAATTTTCCCTCAAGATGGGCAACTCTGATTTCCTGAAGCTTTTCCCCTTTCCATATTTTATTAATGCTGCTTTTCCTGAGATTTCCGAGTATGCCGCGATGATAGAAATCAATACAGCATACTGAAACAGTTCCATCCCAGTTTATTGCAAGAGCAAGCCATAAAGAAATACAAGGGTACCTTTTATCGCTTGTGTATCCGGGCTTATTATTCTCTTTTCGTATAAAACCTGGCCAGGAAAATTCCCTGCTAATCACCACTTCATCAGCAAGTCTGTTCCATCTCTTCTTAAAAGCCTCGACCTCGCCAAGGTTTTCCTCTAAAGGAATAAGTTTTACTCTTATAAGAGGCTTAGCCAGATTAAGTTTTTTTTTAGTTTCTATAAAATTTTTAATATTCTCCTCAACCTTATCAAACCCCGGGACTCTTTTGATTTTCCTGTAAGTCTCCTCAGTTGCAGCATCTACGTTTATTATTATACTGTCAATTCCTGATTTCAAAATATCCTCCATCATTTTTCCTTCTAAAAGTATTGCATTTGTGCTGAGGTGAGTCTGATAAGCTGCCTTTTTGTTAACAGCATACTCAATCATCTCTGGCAATCTTGGATGCAGAAGCGGCTCTCCGTCTTTATGGAAAAAAATTGTTGTCCTCTTACCAAATTTCAGGCTTTCATCAATTATATTTTTATACAGCTCAAAATCCATGTATCCTTTTTCAACTGCAGGAGTTAAACCTATATCAGACTCATCAGGATGGGCGCGCACGGTGGCGGCCCCTACAGAATTAGAATTTTGTAGGGGCTGGCTCAGTCCATGCCCTCTTTCAAAACCTACTGATGACTGCGGACACATACTGCATTTAAGGTTACAGAGATTTGTTGGCTCGATAAAAAGTGAAGCAGGAAACTCCATTGAAATCTGGCGTTTCTCAATCACGTTCCTGATAAACTTGCTTTTGGTAGCAATGAGAGCAATTTTTTTTGCAGAATTTTCAAAAATATTATTGAGCATACTTTTAAAGGGCTATGCAGGTTAAAAACATCTGGTCTGGAGTTTTGACTTTTGCATCTTTACTTATTATTGAATCCTTCCATCATAGAACGATTGAGAAGTCTTTCCCATTCATAATCCACTCTTTTCTGAATATCCTTTATCTCTTCCTCTTTAAGGTGCCTGAATCTCATCTGGTGTTTGAAGTATTCTGAAACAGGTATCTTTTTTGGTTGTACATTTATTATATATTCTTCACCATTTATCACTTCATATAGCGGAAATACCTTTGTAAGGGTTGCAAGCCTCGCAATTTTTATGGTCTTCTCTGTAGATGACCTCCATCCCGGAGGACATGGGGCAAGTATATGAAGAAATCTTGTTCCTTTCATGTCCCTTGCTTTTTCAGCCTTTCTGGCCAAATCCTCAGGGTATGCGACTGATGCTGTTGCTGCATAGGGAATCTTGTGCCCTGCCAGTATTTCAATAATGTTCTTTTTTGGACTGTCCTTGAACTGTCTCTCAGGAGTCGTTGTTGTCCACGCACCGTAGGGAGTTGCAGAACTGCGCTGTATTCCAGTATTCATATAAGCCTCATTATCGTAGCAGCCATATATAATATTCTCATTCCTTTCAGCAGCTCCTGAAAGCGCCTGAAGCCCGATATCAAAAGTTGCTCCATCTCCTGCCCACGCAAGGACATGAACGTCCCCGTTTCCATTCATATCAAGCGCTGCCCTTATTCCTGAAGCTGTTGAAGCCGCAGTTTCAAATGCGCAGTGCACAACCGGAACCTTCATTGTTGAATACGGGAATGGAGACTGGATTACTGAAAAGCATCCGGCAGGAATTACAACTACTGTCCTTTTTCCAAGAGCCCTGATTACATACCTCATTGCAAGAGGTGCACCACATCCCTGGCATGCAAAATGCCCCGGATGCATATGTTCGATTTCTGTTTTTTTCAGATCTTTAATCCCGCCCAAATTCCACCCTCCTCTCCGCGCTCATGGTTCAGAGTATACTTTGTAATCTCCTCTATTGTATTGGGAGTTATGTCTCTTCCGCCAAGTCCTGCAATGAATTCAAAAACCACAGGCATATTGCTGTAGCCAGAAAGGGCTGCCCTTATCTCCTGGGCAAAAATGCCACCTACTCCAAACGACATGTTGCGGTCTATAACTGCTATCTTGTCATATCCTCTCACGGCGTCTCTGATTTCCTGGCTTGGAAACGGCCTGAACATTTTTATTCTAATCATTCCTATCTTGTTACCCCTTTTTCTTAAATTATCTATCACAATCCTCGTTGTGCTTGCTGCAGTTCCTGTAGTTATTAATAAAACCCTTGCATCCTCTGTTTTGTATTTTTCAATAATACCATACCCTCTTTTAAAAATATCCCTGAACTCATCATTAACTTTAACAGCTACATCCCTTACCCCATCCATTGCTTTTTTTATCAGATATCTCATCTCCATATAATGCTCAGGATATGCAATGCTTCCAAAGGCATTTGGATTATCAACATCAACTTTTATTTGCGGCTCATAACCGGGAAGAAAAGAATCTACCGTTTTCTGGTCCGGAATATCCACAGGCTCTAAAGTATGGGAAAGGTAAAATCCGTCATAAGCAAGCATCAACGGAAGCAAAGTCTTCTCAGCTATCTTGTAAGCCTGAAAAACAGTATCAAGGATTTCCTGATTGCTCTCACAATACATCTGTATCCATCCTGTATCCCTTTGTGCGAGAGAGTCAGTTTCCTCAGTCCAGATATTCCATGCAGGGCCAAGCGCCCTGTTGACATTTGCCATTACAATAGGAAGCCTTGCCCCTGCTGCCCAGTGCAAGAGCTCATGCATTAATAGCAGTCCCTGAGATGATGTTGCAGTAAAAGTCCTTGCACCTGCTGTTGATGCACCTATGCAGGAAGCCATTGCAGAGTGCTCTGATTCAACCTTTAAAAACCGTGTATTAATTTTCTTGTCAGCACACATCTCAGAAAGAAGCTCAACCACCTGAGTCTGCGGAGTTATTGGATATGCCGCAATAACATCAACCCTTGAAAGCATTACTCCAAAGGACACTGCATGGTTTCCCATAATCAGTTTTTTCACTATCTTTCCTCCTCTTCCATTGATATGACATATCTCGGGCATTCTTCAGCACATATTCCGCACCCCTTGCAGTGGTCATAATCGAAAATATATCCCTCTTCCCCTTCTTTTCTCAGAACTGAAATATCAGGGCAGAATATATAGCAATTATCACAGCAAGTACATGAACCGCAGCTAAAGCATCTCTCTGCATCCCGCAAGGCAATCTCCCGGGACAAACCGAGCTTTACTTCTTTGAATCCCTTCAGTCTGTTCTTGACAGAAACATATGGCATCCTGCCACGTTCAGATACTTCAAAATAATCAAGGTTTATGTTTTCAAAACCTACAATTGTCCTGTTCTTCTCATTGTCCCCGGCTCCGTCAGTATAACATCTCATTGAAACGCTTCCTTTGGAACCGAGCTCAATATCTTCCATAAAGGCAAGAGGGTTTTTCCCTTTTATAAAACAGTCAATTGCTATTGCCCCTCTCTTGCCAGAGCCTATGGCATGGACAACAGTGCGGGGCTGGTCTATAATATCACCGCCGGCAAAGACTCCGTTAATTGATGTAGCTCCGACCATATCAATCTCAACAGCCCCTTCATTTATCCTGATATCTTCCGGAAGGTATGAAAAATCGGTTTCCTCGCCTGTTGCTGTTATTATGTTATCAGCCTCGATGATGAAATTTGACTCCTTTACAGGCACAGGAGTTCTTCTTCCGCCTGAATCAACATTTCCAAGACGCATCCTCACACATTCCATTCCGATTATTCTTCCGTTCTCTTCAATTACCCTCACAGGAGCTGCCAGAAATTCAAGTATAGCGCCTTCCCTCTCTGCTTCTGATATCTCTTCCTCATTAGCAGGCATCTCATTCTTTGTTCTGCGGTAAAGAATCTTAACTTTCTTTTTTAAACGCAGAGCGCTTCTTGCCACATCAATTGCCGTGTTTCCACCGCCAATCACGGCAACAAACTCTCCAAGTTCAACTCTCTGTCCTGTGTTTACTCTTCTGAGAAAATCAAGCCCTGAGTAAACTCCCGGCAAATCATCTCCCGGAATTCCAAGTTTCCTGTTCTTATGAGCCCCTGTAGCAAGAAACACGCAATCATGTCCCCGCCTGATTTTTTCAAACTCAATATCTTTTCCGATTTTTAAATTGGTTTTGACTTCAACTCCAAGAGAAAGAATCTGGTTGATTTCCCATTTCAGGATATCCTTTGGAAGCCTGTAGTCTGGTATTCCAACAGCAAGAATCCCGCCTATTTCCGACAAAGCCTCATAAACAGTAACATTGTATCCAATTCTTGCAAGATGAAAGGCACAGGTAAGTCCTGCAGGACCTGAACCGACAATTGCAACCTTCCTTTTCATTTTATTCCTGACATTTGCCTGTCTTTCTTTTGCTAAAAAAGCCTCTCCCTTTTTAGTTGTTCTTGCAAAATCAGCTACAAGCCTTTCAAGGGAATTAATAGATACTTCCCTGTCAAAATTCCTCCTGTTGCAATTATCCTCACACGGATGGTAGCATACCCTTCCGCACACTGAAGGAAACGGATTCTCTTCCATTATCAGCATATATGCTTCAACATATCTTTCCTCTTTTATCAGCTCTATGTACTTCTCTATGTCTTCCCCTGCAGGACATCCCTCCCGGCAGGGTGCAAGCTTGTCCTGGTATCTGGGCTTGATATATCTCCATGTGCCGGTTTTGTTCCACGAAATAGAATTAAACGCTGCTGGCATCTCAGGCATATCAGAAACTTTTTTGTAGCTTACGGGTCTTGAATCAATCATATGAACCTTTCAAAATACCATTGTTCTTAATAGGCGGGACATTCCTGTCCCGCAAAGACGGGGTTAGAAAACCCCGTCTATCGAAACGAAACATAGAAGTTTTATTTTATTAAAACGGCTTTTTCTCTCTTCAAATTCTCTTTGAGCTCAAACCTGCACATCTTATATGCATCCCTTGCAGCCAGTATGTTTTTTTCAGTATTAACAAGAATCTCCTCTGCTATTGCTTTTTCCAGTGACTTAAAAGGAACAATCTCTGTAATCTTCAAAAAAGCCCCAAGTATTGCTGTGTTTACAATAGGGGATGAAGGATTCCCGAGGCCATGGGAATAGGCAATTGAAGAAGCATCAACTGTGGCAACACTAAAAGAGGAAAGCTGAGGATAATCATCAGGTTTTTTATGGGTATTAATAAGTATCATGCCGCCTTTTTCCAGTCCCTCTGTTACATCAACGCTTTCAATCAGAGTAGAATGAAGGACTACTACATAGTCCGGCTCATACACACATGTGCGCAGTCTGATTGGTTCATCATCAATTCTGATAAAGGCTGCGACAGGCGCGCCTCTTCGCTCTATCCCAAAAATGGGGAAGGACTGGACATGTCTTCCCTCATTGAACAAAGCCAATGAGAGGATTTTTGAAGCAACTACTGCTCCCTGTCCTCCCCTGCCATGAAATCTGATTTCAATCATCTTTTGTATCCAAATTTTGTTTTCAAAAATAATTATAAGTTCAAATGTCAAAATCCAAATTTCAAATGAAGTTCAAATTATTAAATGCCAAAATATTCAATTTAGGCTTTAAACTTCCCCATTCATTTGAGCTTTGAGCTTTGGCATTTGACATTAGCTCCTCTACTGACCGTTACTCCTTCGGTGTATACAGCACCACCACTGCCTTGGGCTTAATATTTCCAATGCCGTTGAAAGCGTGAGGAATCTTGGAATCGAAACAAAGGCTGTCTCCTTTTTTCAAAGTAATTATTTCATTTTCCAGTTTATATTCAAGCTCGCCTTCAAGAAGAAAAAGGAACTCCTCTCCTTCGTGGCTTACAGGAGCAACCTCCTCTTCTATATTAATATCAAATTCAACCAGAAAAGGCTGCATATGATTTTCTTTCCTGTGAGATGAAAGCATTTCATAGGAATAACTCAAAGGCATTGCCTTTCTCTGAGGCAGTTTCCGTTCAACCTTTTTTCTCTCATTAACCCTGACTATATCAAATTTCCTGTCAGACCTCTCTTCACTGAAAAAATATACTATTTCAACACCCAAAGCCCTGGAAATCTTTAAAAGAGCCGGAATCGGAGGAGCAACCGTATCATCTTCTATCTGCGACAGCACAGTCTCTGAAAAACCTGTTTTCTCAGACAGTCCCTTTAAAGAAACTTCCCTGCTTTTTCTTAGCCCTTTTATTTTTTCTCCAATCTTTAAACCCCTTACCTCCTCTTTAGTATTCTTATTATCTAAAGCCATTTAATGACTCCTTTAAGCTATAAGTTGGAGTGCAAAACAGAAAGTTAAAATTATTAGTTTTTTTAAAAAGCTTACAGCTAACAGAATTATTTTGATTTTGTCATTTGCCACTTTATTAAGATTACCTTAGTTTTTTTGTCTGTTCAAGGAGTTTTCTTCACTGTCAAAATTTAATATCAAAGCCTTTGTACTCCCCTCTGTAATCCTCCCATACAACTTCTACATCTGTTACTTTTGACAGCGAAGGGCCCTTTTTTAATCTAAGGATAAACTTTTCAATTTCTTTTTTCTCTCCCTCTGCAACAGTTTCCACATTGCCATCGTAAAGGTTTTTTACATGTCCGTTTAATCCAAGGTTTGCTGCCTCTCTTACAGTAAAATAGCGGTAACCTACGCCTTGAACAAACCCCTTTACTACTGCCTTTATCCTGACCTTATCATTCATAACCCAGAAAACCTTTTGACAAACCTATTGTGTTTAAGATAAAAAACAAAAACTTGATTAGATAAGAACTTTTTTGCTCTCTAAATTATCATATTTCGCTGTTATATGCAACTTAAAGAAAAATTTCGGAAAAGAAAAGCAAAATTAGGAGTAATCGGTCTTGGTTATGTCGGACTGCCTCTGTGCCTTGAAATGGCAAATGCAGGCTTTGATGTAACAGGAATTGATGTTGATAAAGAAAAGGTTAAGAAGATTAACAAAGGAATCTCATATATCTTAGATGCCAAAGTTCAAAGTCCAAATGCAAAATAAATTTCAAATGATTAAATGCTAAAATGAATTAAAAATTAAATTTTGGATTTTAGATTTCATTTGAACTTTGAGCTTTGACATTTGAATTTTTAATTATTTTTCTTTAGAAGGAACATCATGCAAAATTGTCTTATTGCCGGCGGAGCGGGTTTTATAGGTTCTAATCTCTGCAAAGAATTACTTGAGAGAGGACACTTTGTAAGGGTTCTTGATAATCTTTCAACAGGAAAGATTGAAAACATAAAGCCATTTATTAATAAGATCGAATTCATTCAGGGAGATTTAAGATCCGGAGATGATGTCAGAAAAGCCTGCTCGGAGGTTGATTACATATTCCACCAAGGAGCAATTCCTTCAGTCACAAGGTCTGTTCAGGACCCTATACCATCAAATGATTCCAATATTTCAGGCACATTAAATTTATTAATTGCTGCAAGGGAAGCAAAGGTAAAAAGATTTATTTTTGCAAGTTCCTCTTCTGTGTATGGTGATTCCCCTTCCCTTCCAAAGAAAGAGGATATGAAACCAAACCCCCTTTCCCCATACGCAATTACAAAACTCACAGGGGGATATTACTGCAAAGTATTTTTTTCCCTCTACGGGCTTGAAACAGTAGCTCTCAGGTA
The DNA here is from genome assembly GCA_001790855.1 of Candidatus Schekmanbacteria bacterium RIFCSPLOWO2_02_FULL_38_14. Classification (NCBI taxonomy): domain Bacteria; phylum Candidatus Schekmaniibacteriota; species Candidatus Schekmanbacteria bacterium RIFCSPLOWO2_02_FULL_38_14. The sequence goes on from MGDH01000018.1 coordinate 16,786, forward strand.
CTTCAATGTCTTTGGTCCAAATCAGGAACCAACATCCCCGTATTCAGGAGTCATATCAATATTTATAAAAAAGCTTCTTGAGAAAAATTCTCCCCTTGTTTACGGAAATGGAGAACAGTCAAGAGACTTCACCTTCGTAAAAAATGTTGTCCAAGCAAATATTTTTGCAGCAACTTCTCCTGATGCAGCAGGAAAAATCATCAATATCTCCTGCGGAGACAGAATTGATCTCAATAAAATGTTAGGACAGCTTAATAGAATTTTAAACTTGGATATAAAACCAACCTACATCGACCCGAGGCCCGGTGACATAATGCACTCTCGGGCTGACATCTCTCTTGCCAGAGAAATTTTAGGTTATAAACCCCTGGTCTCATTTGAAGATAGGTTACTTGAAACAGTCAGGTGGTATCAAGAAGATAGAAAAGAAATAGACAATTGAAATTCTGGCAGAACAGGCGCCTGCCTGCCGGCAGGCAGGTCTCGCCTGTCTGATAGGCAGGGTTTTCTAACCCTGCCAAACTAATTTTCAGAAAAAAGGCAAAAGAATGAATCCACAGATATTCAGGGAATATGACATAAGAGGGTTAGTTGATGTTGACTTGACTGAGGATATTGTTACAAAAATAGGAGTTGGATTTGGTACATACATGGCAGTATCAGGTAAAAGAAAATTATCTGTTGGCTATGATATCAGGCTGAGTTCAGAGCGTTTTAAGGATGCCCTCATCAAAGGGCTCACATCTGCTGGCTGCGATTGCATTAATATCGGAATGGTGCCAAGCCCTGTTCTTTATTTTTCCCTGTTTCATCTTGATGTTGACGGAGGTGTGATGATAACAGGCAGCCATAACCCTCCTGAGTTTAATGGACTGAAGCTATGCGATAACAAAACATCTCTTTATGGTGAAGAGATTCAGAGAGTCAGAAAAATCATCGAAGAAGGGAAATTCAGCAAAGGAAATGGAAATATCACTTCAAGAAATATAACTGAAGACTACATAGAGCTTATAAAAAATAAAATAAAGCTAAGAAGAAAGCTCAGGGTAGTTTTGGATGCAGGAAACGGAACAGCATCTTTAATAGCTCCAAAACTGATAAAAGGAATAGGCTGTGATGTAACAGAGCTTTTCTGTGAACCTGATGGAAGATTCCCGAATCACCATCCTGACCCTACAGTTCCAAAATACCTGGAATCGCTCATTGCAACAGTAAAAAAAGAAAAAGCAGATGTTGGTATTGGGTATGACGGTGACGCTGATAGAATCGGTGTGATTGACGACAGGGGAGAAATAATATGGGGCGACCAGCTTCTTGTCATATTTTCAAGGGAAGTCCTGAAAAAAGGAAAAGCCCCTATTATCTTTGAAGTAAAATGCTCACAGGTGCTCAATGATGACATATTAAAACACGGAGGAATACCAATAATGTGGAAGGCAGGGCATTCTCTTTTAAAGAGCAAGATGAAGGAAGAAAAATCTCCTCTTGGAGGTGAGATGAGCGGACATATGTTCTTTGCAGATGGCTACTTTGGGTATGATGATGCAATCTATGCCTCATGCAGGCTTCTTGAAATCCTCTCAAATACAGATTTAAGGCTTTCTGAAATACTTAAAGACCTTCCAAAGATGTATAATACCCCTGAAATCCGTGTTAACTGCCCTGATGAAACAAAGTTCAGTGTTGTTGAAGATGTAAAAAAATATTTCAAGGAAAAATATAAGACCATTGACATTGATGGTGTAAGAATAACCTTTGAAAACGGCTGGGGCCTTGTAAGGGCTTCAAACACACAGCCTGTTCTTGTCCTGAGGTTTGAAGCTGATTCCCAGAAGGCACTGGAAGAAATAAAAAAAATTGTCTTTGACAAACTGGCTCAGTATCCCGGAGTTTCAATCCCTGAATAAATCTGATTTCTCTTATAATTTTTTTCAAATTCCCCCCTTACCCCCCTTTTCCCTGCCTGCCGGTAGGCAAGTAAAAAAAAGGGGGATGGGGGGATTAATTCCAATATTCCTTTGTATGGCCCTAAAACTTATGAAACTTACAATAATCCTAATCTCTGTAATCATATTAAACATACACAACAACTATCTGGATTTAGAAAAAAAGGATTTCAACAGCTCTGATGCCAAATCTCTGTATATGCTGAATTCAAGCAATTCTGCCACTATTTCCTTATAGGATTTCTCTCCTGAAACAAAGTCATATATCAGCTTATACAGCTTTTCGTTTCTCTGGGATATGTGGATAATTCCATCAATTATATGGTAATTTGTTGATATATTGCAGAGCCTTCTCATTAAAATTCCGTGATAATAATCTTCAGTCAAATCCATGCACTTATAGGCATATTCTGAAAAAGCCTTTCTTGAGAATCCGTATCTGTGCATTACCAGGGCAGCCCTTATTCCTGTAATCATTGCAACATTAATTCCCTGGCTCTTAAACGGCTTCATCCATCCTGTTGCATCCCCAACAATAACATAGCGGTGGCCATATGTGTTTTTTGCGGCAGAAGTCGGGAATCTTCCCGCATAGTAATTTAACTGGCTCTTGTCATATTCCGGAAGCAGCGATTTTACCTGCGGCTGGTTTAAAAAAAAGTCCATGTCAAGGGATGTCACATTCTTTCCTGCTATGTTAATTATTATGTGGTCACCCTTTGGACCAATAGCACCAAATTCCACTGTTGGAAGAGATGAAAGAAGAAAGGCAAAGATTGAGTCATTAAATTTTTTATTGATAAATTCCGGGTCTGTATGAATTTTCGTGATAAAAGTCTTAAGATAACCTTTAGGCCTTTTGTATGGATAAAAGTTAGCAGTTGCATGTTCAAACTGATTCAGCATTGCCTCATCAAGCCCAAACGCACCAACCACAGCATCTGCCCTGAAATACTGGCTCTCGCAGTAAATCCTCACTTCATCATTGTTTGCAGTCCTTACAAATTCAACTCCGCTTACCCTGCTGTTAACAACCTCTACGCCAGTCTCCCTTGCCTTATCAAGAAGAAACCGGTCAAACTCAACCCTGCGGACAGTGTAATACCTCTTATCCCTGTTTTTCTGGTCAAGAAAAATTTCTTTTCTGCCGGAGCGAAGGACATATCCCTTTATAGTCCGTTTTATAAGCTCTTCAGGAAGGCTTATGCCTAACTCTTTTACGAGACACTCTTCAACCTTAGGAGAAAGAATCCCCATGCACTGATTATAATGAAAATTGAAATCCTTTCCTTCAAATATAACAACCCTTATATTCTTGTTCTCTTTCTGTGCTTCAAGAAGCAGTTTTATTGCACAGCTTGCGCCGCTTGGTCCTCCGCCGATTATTGCAATTGTTGTTCCGTTTTCAATAAATGGAGGTTTCTCTCTTCCTGTTTTTACTGACTTGGGCTGAGTTGCAAAACCCCTTCCGTCAAAATCATATTCAGAAGCTTTGTCAAAGTCGATTTCCTTAGGTTTTTCTCCGGAAAGTTTCCTTGAAATTTCACTGATTTTTTTTAAAAGCGTCTTTAAAAGCTGCCAGACAAGTGTAAGCTGAAGCCTCGGGTCTAACCCCTTCCAGAAGATTTTCTTGTAAGGCATTTCTCCTGTAAAGAGATACCACAGGGTTTTGCTGAAAAACCTGACCTTTGGGGCAAGCTTTTCCTGCTCAAAATTTGCTATTGAGAACTGAAGCTCAGAGAAAAATGGGTGTGATGCTGCAAACTCATTTACTTTAAAGAGAAATTTCCCAAACCGGTTATCAAAAGAAAACATTTTTCTGCATCTTGGATAATAATATTTCTTAAATGCTTCTTTTGAAACACCATGCCTGATTGCACTTTCAGCAGCAAAAAGAGAAGTATAAATCGCAGACTCAATTCCATTCTTTAAATACCTGCTGTCACAGGCATCACCAACCATTACAAGCCGTTTATAAAAAGGAACCTTTGCAGCAGTAACAGGAATCTTTGGATGGCAGTGGCAACTTATTCTCCAGCCCTCTGGCAGATAGGCGCGAACCTCCTTGTAATCCAAGACCTCTTCAAGGGCTTTTATCTTCACATGCTCGCCAATAGCGCTTATTGTAACAAACCTTCCTTTAGGCGTGAAGGCTACAAACTTAACATTCTTCTCGCCAAGGGTAAATATGTGTATCATATCCCTGTGCCTGTCTTTTATAAATCCGGGCTCCACTTCTATCTCTGCCTGACATGCATGCCATGTTTCAGGAGGGAAATATCCGAAATCCCATTTCTTTGAAAGCCTGCTGTTCACACCAAAAGCCCCGACAACAAGGTCAACCTCTTCTGTCTTTGTCCCTTCTCTTAATTTAATTAATGGCTTTTCACTATCTCTATCAGAAAGAATAATATTTTCTACAAGCTCAGGAACATGGTTGGCTCCTGATTTTATTGCGTTATCAAGCAGATATTTATCAAAGCTTACATACTCATCAACACAGGGTTTTGGAGTGATTCCCCTGAAAACAGTATAGATTGGAGAAAAAGGGTCCTGAGGTATTGCAACAACCCTTTTGTTAGAGTGGAATGCATAACCTTTTACCTCGTGCCTTATGACTTTTGTCCCAAGAGGCATCCCTTCATTTTCAAGCCTTCTGTAAAGGTTGCTTCCAATGACTCCGGCACACATATTGCAGTCCTTTGGAAGGTGGGTTGCAAAAGTCTTGCGGTCATAGATGTCAACCTTCAAGGCAATTCCGGTTTCTCTTGCAAATTTTAAAATGAAATGAGCAAAAAAGCTTCCTGCGGGTCCCCCTCCGATTACTGCAATCTTAGAGCCGTTTTGAAGTTTTGTGTAAGGTTCCATAAAAATGGGTCTTTTATTCTTAATATCTTTGCAAGAAACAGCTCTGTCAAGGGATTTCTATGAGGCTTCTGAAAAACCCGCCTCATGGTCATTGCGAGAAGCGTTAACGACGTGGCAATCTCAAAAATGTCATTGTTATTAAAGAAATTGCCACCTGCCTGCGGTAGGCAGGCAATGACAAAAAAGGAATTCTCGGACAGCCTGCTCTGCTGCGAGTTAGTTCATTTATATAACCATTTATTAGTTCTCTATTCTGAATAACTCTTCTTTTAAGAATAACGAGAGCACTGCTGCCATTAGTGCGCACAGGGAGAAGAAGATAAAGGCATTGCCATAAAAAATATTACCATTAGTTTTTGTTATTAGAAAGCCTGCAATTACCGGTGAAAGAAACGCGCCGCACTGGCCTATGAAATTACTGATTCCTGCAGCAGTTCCTACTATTTCTCTCGGATATCTTAACTGAATGAATGCAATAAAGGGGCCCCAGTTAAGATTTGCGAAGAAGCCAAGAAGGACAAAGAGTAAAATCAGCATTGATATATTTCCTGTCTGAATTTTTCCTATGGCATAAAGGCACGGTATGCAGCCTAAAAATGAGATAAGGAGAATCGGCTTTATTTTTCCATGAAAAACCTTGTCCATAAGATAGCCGCCAAGAATCTGTGAGGCTCCTCCTACTATAAAAGGTATGGCAGCTATTACTCCCATCTCCGCGATTTTAATTTTGTGCTGTTCATAGAGAAAAGATGAAATCCAAGTAGTGTTTCCCCAGAAAACCGCAAGGTTAAAAAAAAAGGCAATAGAGTAAAGCCAGAAAACAGAATCCTTCAGAATTGCCCCATAAACATTTTTTTTCTCTCCTGCAAGCGCCGGAAGAAGTCCTGAGCTGATATAGTCAAATTCATTTTTTTCCAGTCTGCCAAGTTCATATGCCTGTTTTGGAGTGTTTATAATAAAATAATAGAGAAATATTATTCCGATTAGTCCGGGAATTGCCAGAAAGAAAAAAACATTTCTCCATCCAAATGATGCTGCAATCAGAGTGGCGACAATTGGAGCAACAGCAGGGCCCATGGTGAATGAAGTGCTGTATATCCCTGTAGCCCGTCCTTTTTCTTTTGTAGGAAACCAATCAGCGCATATTTTTAAGCTTGGAGTCCAGTGCTGACCTTCTCCCAGCCCAAGGGCAACTCTGATAAGAAGGAATTGTTTAAGGTTCTGAATAAGCCCTGTAACAAAGGTTACAACCGTAAAAGCAGATATGGCAATTGTCATCATTATTTTTGCGCCAAAACGGTCAGCCATGTGACCTGCAAAGACCTGAGCAATAGCATAGGCAAGAAAGAAAATTGATGCAGCAAAACCGATTTCTGCATGGGTGAGGTGCAAGTCCTCTCTTATCAGAGGGAGAAGGGTTAAAACACTTATCCTGTCCCAGTAGTTTATGAAATAAAGAAGCCAGAGGGTAAAAAGTATCTTGTAACGAAATCTGCCGGTTTTCATTTCTTTATTTCCTTGTGATGAGGAATCTTTGACCAGTTTGAAAGTATATATATTATAACAAGAATATCACCTGCCCCTTTAAGCAGAAATGGCGTTGTAAATCCTATATTGTCAAATAAGTAGCCTCCTATGAGGGCAAAAAACATTATCCCTATTGCTCCTGTTGTGTTGAATCCCCCAAGAACAGAACCTACAATTTCCTTTGGTGCCAGGTCTGCTGTCAGGGTTTGTGCGGCAATGGTCATTCCAGAAATTCCGAATCCAAGAAAAGTCATAAAAAGATAAATAAACGGCGAGAAAGGGGAAGAGAGAAACCCGAGTCCCAAATATGCTATGCCGCTTAGACCAAGGCACAGACAGAGAACGCTTTTCCTGCTCCATCTGTCAGTAAGATAACCAAAAAGCGGTGATGAGAGCGCTGCAAGAATCACATTGAAACCCATAACAGCAGAAGCAAGCGCTGTTGCAAATGCAGAGGTTTTGCCAAAATTCTGCGCTACCTTAACAGCCCATGTAATAAGAAAGAGCCCGAGAATTGACTGGTCAGCCCTTGCAGAAAAGGCGGAAACAAAGCATACCCGCAAACCAACGCTTTCCTTTGCGGCAGTAAGAACTCTTTTCCACTCCTTTTTTTCAAGCGAGTGATGAGGAGCCTTGCTTTTTGAAGTTCTATCTACTATGCCTGCAGCAACAACAGTGAATCCAAGAACTCCGAGAATCGGTCCAAGATAGAAAAATTCCATAATTCCAACAAGCTGAGGAAGCCTTGAGAGGAAAATAAGGGAGATTACAGCTCCTAATATTCCAATAAGGTTTACTGCCCCCATCCCTTTCCCCCTGCTTTCAACAGAGGTATAGTCAGCAATCAGGGTTATGAGCTGAGGCCAGAGAAAAAGAAAAGCCAATGCATTTACCCCGCGCAGAATATATACAATTATTACAGGGTCAATTCCAAGTGATGCTGCTATTGAATTCGAGTATCCATAGACGAAGAACACGCTTCCAAAAAGGATATATCCTGTTGCCATCAGAATTTTTCTTCCAAACCTGTCTGAAAGGATTCCTATGTAGCCGACAAATGCAATGTTAACTATCTCCATAATAATCTGGAGGTTGGCATTTATCTTTCCGTATGATGAAGGGTCAATTTTAATAACCTTCTCAAGCCAGATTGGCTGGATAATATGGAAAAGAGGGAGGATTATATTGATAAGAAATGCTGCACAGATAAGGGACCAGAAGTTAACTGGCTTAAGACCTTCAGCAATTCTGACCCAGAGGGTTTTGTAACCAGATTTTGTCATTTTTAATCCTTATATATATTTAACAAAAAAATCTTTTAGCCCTTTCAGCTCTTCATATTTCTCAAGATTCTCCTTCACATATCTCAGTGTATCCGGGATATACTGCAAATAGAAATCATTTCCTTTTCCCATTTTTTGAAAAGCAAATGTTCCTATGGCTTTAATGTTTCTCTGGACAGACATAAAATCAAATAATTTTCTAAACTCTTTTCTGTCTGTGTTGGTGCTGTAATGCTCATCAATCCTGAGAATATAATATTCTATAAGTCCATCCCTTAAAGAATCATCAAGAACCACATAAGAGTCCCTCAGCAGTGACGCAAGGTCATACTGGCAGAGTCCCATCCTTGCATCCTGAAAATCTACCATTGCAAGCTCATTGCCAACAACCATCAGGTTTCTTGAATGGTAATCCCTATGGGCAAAAACTCGTGGCTCTTGCGCAAGTTTCTGTGAAAGTTTTAAAAATTCATTATTTAAATTTATTAAATCATCATTGCTGATTTCTGCCATAAGGAGACCTTCAAGGTAATGCTCTCTGAAAAAATTCAATTCAAACATAAATTTTTCAACATCGAATGACAGGGTAAAGGCTATGCTTTTTGGCTTTTTTGGGATGGATGCTTTTACCTGCAAATGAACAAGAAGAGCAACTGCTTTTTCATAGAGGTTTTTTTTTCTTTTACCATCAAGAAAAGATAACCTCCTTTCCATAGTTTCATCACCCAGGTCCTCAAGCAAGAGGAATTTTTCATCTCCGTCAAAACCATATATCTCAGGAACCCTCAACCCTGATTTTTTCAGATGTTCCTGCACATCAATAAAGGAAAGATTTTTGCCTGAAAACCCTTCCTGCAGTTCCATTACAATTAATGACTTCTTTGCGCCTCCAGTTTTGTAGCTGTACCTGTAAAAAGAGCGGTCTGAAGCATCTCCTGGAAGTTTTTCAGTTTTCAGAGTCTCAATTTTCCCCTTATGGAGATTTTCAATAGCAAGCTTGATTTTCAAACTCATGGAAGGATTTATTTGTCCACAGACTTTTGTATTAATATAATCTTGAAGTTTATCTCTTTCCAATTGTAATTCAACTTGTTTTGAATTTATAAAAATATTTTTTTTATTATCCATAACTACACCTAACGACAGACATTACTCGCGAGTGTCCGAAGGGCGCAAGTTAGGTGCATGCCTTTATTAGATTTGCTTTTACATACTAAATGATGTTGTCACTCTTTTTTCGATTACACTTCTCACACAGAAGTTCTATGTTTCTTGCAGTGTTACTTCCACCTTTTGAAACAGGTACCATATGGTCAAATTCTAACCTCTCTCGGCTTCCACATTTTACGCATGATCCATCATCACGTTTCCAGACGAATCTCTTTACTTCATCAGGAATTCTTTGTCTATCAGGCTTTATACATTTCTCCTGAATAGGAATAGTATCATAGACCCTATCAATTAATTGTTCAGGTCTCCTCTTTATTAATTGTTCAAGTCTTCTCTTTCCATCTTTTTTTATAGAGAGTCCATGACTTGGCAGGATTGTATCAAAACTATAGTTCAACAACTTTGGTAGATTATCCCATGCCTTTTTGTAGGAAAAGCAAGACCATTCTGCTGAAAGGTTTAATTCCTCAGGTGCCATTTTAGGATTTAAAAGATTCTTCCCTAAAACTGTATCACCTGTAATAAGTACCTTGTTTCGATAGAGCAAGCATATATTTCCTTTTGTATGCCCTTCAATGTGAATTATTCTTAAATCTTCATTAAAGAATTCATCATCTTTTAAACTGATATCCACTTTACAGGGCGCAACATCAAAATGTTTTTGAAGCTCTTCAGGAACAAATTGAGGATTTGAAACCTTTTCTCTGCCTTCAATGAATGGTATGTCAGCGCTGTGTGCAGCAACAGGAACATTTAATTCTTCTTTAAGTTGGGCAAGGTTTCCTGTGTGGTCCCCATGGCAGTGAGTGCATATGATGACATCAACTTTGAACTTGTTTTTTTTCAAAAAGTTAAGGATTGTATGGTGAGAGCCCTTTTTAAAAAATTCAAATCCTCCTTCGCCAAAATTATATCCGTTTTTTGAAAGAAAATTCAAGACATCATTGTGCAATGGCTTTAGCCCGGTATCTACCAGTATCTTTTCAGACCCGTCTATATAAAATGCTTTTGTATTTGCCAGCTCAATTTCATGGACACCATGAAAACTGTTCATTGCTCTCCCTCTTAAAAAATATCCCGTCCTGCAAAAAAATCAGGACGGGATTATGTTTATATTCTTACTCTTAAATAATTGTTTTTCAACAATCACTATTTTTTAATAAGAGGCTCAATTGATTTCATTGCCATAGCAAGAAAGGGCTTTGGTGTGATTTCCTTTACAACTTCAACAAGAATTTCAGGTGTTACTTTCCCGCCATCCCCGACTTTAGCAACAAGGGTTTCATTCGCTTTTTTTCTGGTCATTTCCTGAAAAGGTTTTGGTGAGCCGGAAATGAGTTTATCATAGATTTCTTTTGAGTTTCCTTCCCATGCGAATTCAGCCATTTTTTTCCTCCTGTGTAAGGTTTTTTAATAAGTAATTAATGAAATTTGTTTTGATTATAATTATTATCAAAAAGTTGTCAAGGATGAAAAAAACATAAAAGCCGCCCTGATAATCAGAACGGCTTTTATGTTTTTATAAAAACTCTCTCAGGTGAGAGAGAATGGCCCATAGTGTTTTATTGTTTGAGGATTATGAGACGAAAAACATCTCCATTTTGTTCAACTTTTAAAACCTTATGCCCTTCATCTGTAACTGACCTTGGAACATTTTTGATCGGCTCTCCATCTTTCAGAAAAACCTCTAAAATATCGCCTGCCTGAAGGGATTCAAGCTTAAGCTTGGTTTTCACAAAGGTCATCGGGCATGTTTCTCTGGTTATATCCAATGTTGCTGTAATGGAATATTCGTTCATTGCTCTTTAAGATAACCCTCCTTTTCTGCTTTCCAGATATAATCTCTCTTTAAGTTTGTCAATTAGAATTTATCTGAGGGCTTAAAGGAACTCTACTTTAGAGACTTTTTCAAAGACATATTATCTAATCCCACAGAACTGTTCGTAGTCAATCAGCTCTTTTATTGATGGGTTTTCACCACAAATAGGGCAGGCAGGGTCTTTTCTTATCTTTAATTCTCTAAATTCCATATCCAAAGCATCATACATTAAAAGCCTTCCTGTTAAAGGCTCTCCGATTCCAAGTATGATTTTTATGGCTTCTATTGCCTGTATAATTCCAATTATTCCGGGAAGTACTCCTAATACCCCTGCTTCCTGGCAGCTTGGGACTGCTCCCGGAGGAGGTGGTTGAGGGTAAAGGCACCTGTAGCAAGGGCCATCAAAGGGTTTAAAGACTGTTGCCTGCCCTTCAAACCTGAAAATACTGCCGTGCACATTTGTCTTTTTTGCAAATACACAGGCATCATTCACAAGATAACGGGTTGGAAAGTTATCGCATCCGTCTAAAATCACATCATAGTCTTTAATAATTCCCATTATGTTTTTGGAATCTATTCTCTCTTTATATGTTATTACCTTAACATCGCTGTTTAGTTTGTTTATTGTTTCTTTTGCAGATTCTACTTTTGGTCTTCCCAAGTCAGTGGTGCTGTGGATTATTTGCCTCTGAAGATTGCTCAACTCAACAACATCTCCGTCTATTATACCAATTTTTCCTATTCCTGCAGCTCCAAGATAATATGCTGACGGAGAGCCAAGCCCTCCTGCCCCGATAATCAGAACACTTGACTCAAGAAGCTTTTTCTGTCCCTTTCCGCCAACTTCAGGCAGGATTATATGACGGCTGTATCTTTCTATCTGTTCTTCAGAAAAATCAAACATTAAAAACTTACTCCAATAATTAGTCTATAGACCCACGCAACACAATATTATAAAGTAAAAATCAAATCCCCCCTCGCCCCCCTTTAGCAAAGGGGGGTTGGGGGGATTTGAACATTCAATTTATTTAACCTTTGACTTCTTTAAATTCATAAAAAATTGTTTTTGTCAAGGGCTTTTAACTCAATAAAAAAATAGGTCAAGCAAAGAAATTGAAAATGTATAGTAAGTGCAATTCCCACAGGTTGCTGCAGGGTTGGCAGGGTTGGCAAACGAATCTATAAAAACTGTTACTTGCATTTTGAGATTTTCTGCAGTTTATTGGAGGAGCTTCAATTTATTTGACAATTGGATATTTTTCTGATAGCAAAATCTGAATATGGAAATGGTAGAAATGATAAAAGTTGGAATCATCGGAACATCGAGCCTGACATCAGGCGAGATTTTAAAAATTTTAATAAACCATCCAAAAGCAAAGCTTGCCTATCTTGAATCAGAACATTTTACCGGGAAAAAGGTCTGGGAAGTCCATAAATTCTTAAAAGGAATTCTGGATTTGACTCTTAAGGCTTTTTCTGAAGAAGAGATTATTGAAAACTGCTCTGTGGTTTTTATTTCAAAGCAACATGACTATGCCTCAAAGATTTCAAGAAAATTGATTGAAAATGGAGTGAAAGTCATAGACCTTGGCGCTGATTTCAGGCTCAAGGATTGTAAGGAATATCAGAAATGGTATGGGGTTGACCACAAAGACCACGCTCTTGTTAAAATTGCAATTTACGGACTTCCTGAAATATATGGAAATAAAATCAAAAAGGCAATGCTTGTTGCAAATCCCGGGTGCTATCCAACAAGCATAATACTTGGCTGCAATCCTTTGGTTAAAAATGAATGGATTGACTTGAAGGATATAATTGTCAGTTCTTATTCTGGAATTTCAGGCGCAGGAAGGTTTGCAAAACCCGGAATGAATCTTTTTATGGACAACTACCGCAATCTTTTTCCTTACAATGTGGCTTCTCACCGCCATACCCCTGAGATTGAACAGGAGCTTTCCGTAATTTCCGGAAGTTCAGTTAATCTGACATTTGTTCCCCATGTTGCACCTCTTGATAAGGGAATTTTAAGCACAATTTACTTGAAACCTGAAAAAAAATGCTCTGAGGATGAAATCAGGGAACTTTATAATGAAGCCTACAGGAAATGTCATTTTGTAAGGGTATATGGCAAAGGTGAATACCCTTCAACACTGAATGTGGTTGATACCAATTTCTGCGATATAGGGATAAAATATGACGAGCGCAGTAATAGAATTATTGTAATTTCTGCAATTGATAATCTTGTAAAGGGAGCTGCAGGACAGGCTGTTCAGAATATGAATATTATGATGGGTATTGATGAAACAGAGGGATTGCCTGTTGGCAAAAAAATTTAAATAATAAGTTCAAATTTCAAAATCCAAAATTCAAAATCAAATAAGAGCTTCAAGTGATTATTTTTTCACTTAAACCTTTGAATCCCTGACACTCTGAACCCTTTTTTATTTGAACTTTGAGCTTTGGCATTTGACATTTTATATCATCTCCATCATTACACCATAGCGCAGCCCTCTTGTGCTCACATGTAGCTCATAGAATTTCAGATAGTTTATTATCTCTTCAAGAATAATAGCTCCAGCAATAATAACATCTGCTCTATCAGGTTCAAGACCTATTATCTTTTTCCTCTCATCCATGTCCTTTTTCTTCAAAACAGAAATAATTCTTTTTAAATTTTCACTTTTCAATTTCCAATTTTCAATTTTCAACCTGTCATATCCTGGGATTTTCAGGTCTATCTGCGCAAGGGTGGTGACTGTTCCTGCAACTCCGATTAGAAGATTATCCTTGTTAGGCAAATCCCCCCAACCCCCCTTTGCTAAAGGGGGGCGAGGGGGGATTTGCTTGAGATTATTTTTTATTGCTTCCCTTATATTTCTAACCTCATTTTCTTCTACAGGGTCTGATTTCAAGAACTTTTCTGTCAGTCTCACTGAGCCGATTTCAAGGCTTTTAGAATATTGAATTTTATCATCTGCTCCAAAAATTATTTCAGTGCTTCCTCCTCCAATATCTATGATTGTTGTATTAATACCTTTATCTTCTATTCCTGAAACTGCTCCAAGAAAAGAAAGCTCAGCTTCTTTTTTCCCTGATATTACTTCAACTATTATATCTGTTTCATTTTTTACAAGATTTAAGAAGGCTGATGAGTTTTCTGCCATTCTTAAAGCGCTTGTTCCCACTACCTTGATATTTTCTGCTCCTGATTTTTTGCACTTATCAATATAGTCCTTCAGAACGCTGAGGGTTTTTGTCATCGCTTCGTTTTTTATCAGTTTTGTATCATAAACCCCTTTGCCGATTCTTGTAACTTTTAAATCTTCGTGGATGGGTTCAATGTGTTTATTTTTATCAATTCTTCCTATTAATAATAAAACTGAGTTTGTTCCTATATCTATTGCACCATAAGTTTTCATAAGGTTACTTCAAAAATTAGTTTAATTATTTTTATTCTTGACTCTTGACTATCTTTTAGCTTGCATATATCAAATATGTTTTAAAAGATTAAAGCAAAAAAGGATTTGTAGAAACAGACCTTAAGGTCTGTTGTCAACAGGTCTAAAGACCTGTTTCTACATTTTAAAAAACTTACTACTTACAGCTCAATGCTTATAGCTTACAGCCATTAAAAGTCTTAAATCAAGGAGAAGTTTATGAGTGAAGTTTTGAATAATAATAGTTTCATAAGCTCTATTGACAAAAGTAACATGTACAGGGAACTGGATAATTTTCCAACAACTCTTTCTGAAAAAGTAGCTCTCTCACTTCCTAAAGAATACTCATCTGTTAAAAATATAATGATTGGCGGAATGGGTGGTTCAGGAATCTGTGGAGATATAATTCAGTCCCTTTTTCTTGAAAAAGCAGATGTGCCGGTTGAAGTAGTAAAAGACTACACCCTTCCAAAACATATAGGGCCAGACTCTTTGGTTATAGCAATCAGTTATTCAGGAAACACAGAAGAAACTCTTTCGCTTTATGATGAAGCCCGCAGGAGAAAATCAAAAATCATTGCTATCTCAAATGGCGGGGAATTAGAAGAAAAGGCAAGAAAAAATAAATGCCCTTTTATGAAAGTCAGGGACAGCCTTATGCCAAGGACAGCCCTCGGGCACCTTCTCAATCCGCTTTTTAACATAATCCTTAAACTTTTTCCAAAAGCATTACCTTACAAGGATATCCTTGAAGCTGAGAAAATCTTAAAAAAGCTTCAAGAAAAATATACCCTTTCATCTCTGGTTTCTGGAAACAGGGCAAAGGAGATTGCAAAGAGGGTTGAAGGTAAGAATATAATGATTTTTGGTTCTGAACAAATAACAAAGCCCGCAGTATTCCGTTTAAAGACTCAATTTAATGAGAATTCAAAACTTTCGGTCTATTATAACTTCTTTCCCGAACTTGGGCATAATGAAATTATAGGGCTTGCAGATGACCCTGAGTCAAAAAAGAGTACAATAGTTGTATGTCTGCGTTCTTCTATGGAAAATCCTGAGCTTAAGAAATGTATTGATGTAGCTCTGGAAATTATAAAACCAAAGGTTGGAAGCATTATAGAATTATGCGGAGAGGGGAAATCAAAACTGGCTCAGATGCTTTCTCTTATCTGTCTTGGTGACTGGACAAGCTATTATTTTGCAATTCTCAGAAAAGTTGACCCTACACCAGTGCCGTCAATCAATCAATTCAAGAGAATGAAGAAAGAGAGATAATTGGAAATTGAAAATTTATTTACTTCTTTAATCTTTTGTACTTAATAACATCTCCAGATGGTGTACCGCCGATTGCATCTAAATACTGCATTTTAATTCTGTTTTTCCCATTGCTTATAAGTGTTATTCTTACAAAATCACTTGGCGAACCAATTTGAGTGGCTCCTAAAATGGTAATATCAGCAGTTTTTTTGTTTTCGTTAACAGTTCCTGATGCATTTATTGTGGGAAGATCTACGCCATTATAATTTGTGTCTACTGTTCCTGAAATGTTATTTCCTTCCATTTTCAGAATGTAAACTATAATAATAGGCACTTGTTGATACTCAATGCTTGCTTCAAATTTTCCTGCAAAAGGTTTTTTTGGTTTGAATTTAAAATTTCCTCCTGCAAAGGCACTGCTGCAAACCAGAAACATTGGGATAAGAAAGATTAAGATTAGTAAACGCGACTTTTTCATTTTGAAAAACCTCCTTCTAAAAAGATTGTTGTAGAATATTATGCAAAAATTATGCCAGAGTAATCTTGGAAATATTTAAGTTGCTAACTTCTTGAAAAAATAGAGTATGATCTCTTAAAACATTTCAATTGAGAAAATAACTGAGATTGTAATGGTACAAAAATGAACATATCCGTTATATAACTAACTTAAAATTTGTAACCAACACTCATTGAAACTATATTTGCATAGCTGTTGTATTTTGCATTGAACCTGAACATGTTATTGAATCCGACCCTTGCAGTCCGGGTTGAGGCTTCTTCAAAGAAGATAGCCATATTGGAAATATCAAACTTCCATTTTCCAAGCTTGTAGCCGAGTCCAAGGGTTACAGCGTGTTTGTCAGCATCAGGTACCATCGGGTCAAGACGGTTGTTAGGAACAGTGCTTGGGTCATAAGCGTAACCTCCCCTTAGTGCCAGATTATTGTTTAACCTGTATTCAAGTCCTGCCCTGTAGGTTACTGTATCCTTCCACTGCTGGGAAATCTTTACGTTTTTCATCCTTTTATTCCTGAACTGAATTCTAAGTGTATCACTCCGCGACCAGCCTCTCCAGTCAATGTCAAACTCAGCAGTAAGATTTTTAGAGATATTGTAGGATACGCCTGCTAAAAGCTGCGGAGGCATTGTTATCTTTGTTCTTGCCCTGCTGTTAAATAATGTTGCATTTATAAGAGCTACTGTTGGACTGTTTGCACTGTTAGCTTTATTGAACTCTGTCCTTCCTGAATATCTTATTCTTATTGGAGACCTGTAGGACAGACCGATTTTTAGATTATCAGTAACGCTGTATAACCCTCCGGCATTTATTCCTGCGCCACCCCCATCCCCTTTAAGTTTTGAATGTCCTTCTATTCCGGTCAAAGTTCCTGGAGTAAAGCCGGGTATGCTGGCTGCGGCAAGATTTTCATAAACAAGCCTGCTGTTCAATACTACGTCTGAGTATACTCCAATACCTCCAACTCCAATTGATAGATTTTTTGTTGGTTGCCATGCGATGACAGGATTAAAGAAAAAGGTTTTGAGCATCGCGTAAGTAACAATGTGTCTTCCGGGCCAGCCACTCTGCCAGTCTGATGCAAGGCCAAATGGCTGGTAAAAACCAAAACCTGTTGCAAACTTGTCATTTATTTTTCCTGTTACATAGAAATAACTTGGAGTGTCTAACCTGTCTTTTGTTGAGCTTTTATCACCGCCTCCGGATTTATTGTATGTAGTTTTTACAGTTACCAGATTAGTTCCCAAAGTCATATTGATTCCATCAAGCTGTGTGATTCCTGCCGGATTGTAGAATATTGCAGATGGGTTGCTTGCCCTTGCAGCAAAGGCGCTTGCCCCACCCATTGCCTCTGCATCCTGCTCGCCAATAATAAAGCCATTGCCAAAGGAGGCAGAAGGGTGCAGAAATATAATGATTGCTAAAACAAAGAAACTTATCAGATATTTTTTCATGCTATTCCTTTCTTTTAGAATTCAAGTAAAGCAAACTTAATTCTTTATCTATGCAATTATTATGCCAACTCTTCCAATCCATTAAACTCTTGAAACCACAATAATAATACACTGTAAATTCTCATAGAGAAAGAAATATGTTAATTTTATGTCGCTTTAATGTTCTTAGTGTACAGAAATGTAATGTTACTAATGATAGCTTAAAATGGCTGGATGATTTCCTTTTTCTTTTCCGCAAACCATTTATATATGGTTGGCAGAACAAGCAATGTTAAAAGTGTTGATGATACCAGTCCGCCTACCACCACCGTTGCCAAAGGTCTCTGAATTTCAGAGCCTGGACCTTGAGCAAAGAGCATGGGAATAAGTCCCATAATGGCTACAAAAGCTGTCATAAGCACAGGCCTTAAGCGTTTCTCACACCCTAAAGTTATAGCCTCTTCAATATTCAAACCTTCTTCCCTCAGCTTATTGATGTAAGAAACAAGGACTACGCCATTTAGAACTGCCACACCAAAAAGGGCAATGAAGCCAACTGATGCGGGGACACTTAAGTATTGTCCAGAAATAAAAAGACTTAGAATACCGCCTATCAGAGCAAGTGGGAGGTTTAAGATTATCAAAAGAGCGTATCTCATGGAGTTAAAAGTCGAGAATAGCAGAAAGAAGATAAGACCAATTGTCAGGGGAACAATAATCAAAAGCCTCTTCATAGCCCTCTGCTGATTTTCAAAAGTACCTCCCCATGTAATGTAATATTCAGGTGGAAGTTTTACCTGTTCTCTTATTTTCTCCTTTCCCTCCTGCACAAAACTCCCTATGTCTCTTCCTTCAACATTGCATTCAATCACAACTCTCCTTTTGCTGTTTTCCCTACTTATTTGGACAGGACCTTCAGTAATTGAGATTTTGGCAAGCTGGGCAAGAGGAATATTAGCTCCATTAGAAGCCTTCACCCCGTTAGAACGCCCCATCACTTGGGATGGGGATGAATCTAAAGCCCCGTCCTTTCTAACGGGGTTCACAAAAATATTACCAATCGCTTTAATGCTATTTCTTTTCTCTTCAGGAAACCTTAACACCACTGAAAACCTTTTATCTCCTTCAAAGACTTCTGTGGCAGCTTTTCCACCAATAGCAGTCTCAATTATTTCTTGAATATTTGCTACATTGATTCCATATCTTGCAATTTTCCTCCTATCTATATCTATTGTCAGGTAAGGCTGGCCAGCCACCTGTTCAACTCTCAAGTCCCTAACTCCATCAACTTTAGCCATCACTCTTGCTATCTCCTCAGCTTTTTCTTTTAAAACTTCCATATCATCTCCAAAGAGTTTTATGGCAATCTGGGACTTTACTCCGGATATAAGCTCATCAACTCTCATTGCTATGGGCTGAGTGATATTAAGACCTATACCCGGAATCTTCTCAAGTTCTTCTCTAATCTTTTCTATGAGTTCATTCTTAGTCCTTGCTGTTTTCCACTTCTCCCTTGGTTTAAGCCTTACAAAGGGGTCGCTCAAATTCGGCCCCATGGGGTCTGTGGCAATCTCAGGCGTTCCTATCCTTGATACAACTCCTTCAACTTCGGGAATATTGAGAAGCGCTTTCTGCACCTTTTTTTCTATCTCCACAGATTCTGTAAGAGAAATACTTGGAAGCCTTATAATCTGTGGCATGATAGTTCCTTCATCAAGGCTTGGTATGAATTCAGTGCCAAGAAAAGGGAATAGAGCAATGCTTCCTATCAGAAGAATCAAAGCAGCGGTTATAACCACCTTGGGATGTTTCATAACCCAACGGAGGAGAATAGTATAAGGTTTCTTTACCCAATGGATAATAAAACTTTCCTTCTCCTTCCCCGGTTTTAAGAATAAAAAACAGAGAACCGGTATTACAAAGATAGAAAGGATGAGGGATGAGAGAATAGCTATGACTACTGTAAAGGCTAAGGGTGAAAATATCTTTCCCTCCATTCCCTGAAGTGTCATGATGGGGATAAAGGTTAAGGCTATTATAAGTTCCCCAAAAAAACTGGGTTTCCTCACTTCAATCACAGCATTTAAAACTGTATGCAACTTATGTTTTGATGCCCCGGTTTCTGACAAATGCCTGTGGACATTTTCCACCTGGATGATGGCTGCATCCGCAATCATGCCTAAGGATATGGCAAGGCCTCCTAAAGACATAAGGTTTGCAGAAAGACCGAGCCTCTCCATTACGATAAAGGTTGCAAGAGTTGCAAGGGGCAAACTTAAGGCCACAACAAAGGCACCTCTTATGTCTCTCAAGAAGAGATATAGAACTATGATAATGAGAATACCACCCTCCTCAATGGCCCTTGTTACGGTTCCAATACATTTTTCAACAAGCTCAGTCCTGTCATAATAAGGCTTAATCTTTATCCCTCTCGGAAGAATACTGCTCTCATTTATTTCCTTTACCTTTTCCTTAACCTTCGCTACTACATCCCTGCCGCTTCCTCCCTTTATCATCATGACAATCCCAGCAACAACCTCTCCCTTACCATCCTTCACAGTAGCACCCTGCCTCGTCTCTGGACCAATCTTTACTTCAGCTACATCCTTAACAAAAATAGGTGTTCCTGCTTCTTCCCTGACAATGATATTTTCAATATCCTGAATAGATTTGATAAGGCCAAAACCTTGAACTATATATCGCTCTGATGAGTGCTCGAGAATATTGCCTGCTGCATTTGTATTATTTTGAAGGACGGACTCAAAAATTTCCCTCAAGCTCAAGTCATATTTTCTCAGTTTGTCTGGATGGACAAGCACCTGATACTGCTTAACAAATCCTCCAAAAGCATTGACCTCTACAACTTCTGGGATGGTTTTTAAGATGGGTCTTATAACCCAATCTTGAAGAGTTCTTAATCCCATAAGATCTTTTTCTGTGAAGTTGGGATTGCCTTCCTTTTCAAAGGTATACTGATAAATTTCTCCAAGAGCTGTCGATATTGGACCTAAGCTTGCCTCTATACCTTCAGGTAACTTCTCCTTAGCTTCAATTAATCTCTCAAGAACCAACTGCCTTGCAAAATAAATATCTACATCATCTTCAAAAACAATTGTTACGAGAGAGAGCCCGAATTTTGATAGGGAGCGAAGTTCGACAAGTCTTGGAAGTCCGCTCATTTGAACTTCTATAGGGAATGTTACAAATTTTTCAACTTCAATGGGAGAACGACCAGGAGATTCTGCTATGACCACAACCTGGATATTTGTCACATCTGGGAAGGCATCAATGGGAAGCCTTTGGAAAGAATATATTCCAAAAACGGCTAACAAGATGACTCCGATTATTATAAGAAGCCTTTGCTCAAGGGCAAAAATGATTAACTTTTCAATCATCTTATTCTTCCTCCAATTCCGCTTTGAGAAGTTCTGATTTTAGATAAAAAGCTCCATCAGTGACCACACTATCTCCGGCTTTAAGCCCTTTTAGAACTTGATAAAAACCATTTATTTCTTCTCCTACTTCTATTTCTCTTTTTTCAAAGGTATTGTTGCTCTTTGCAATAAAGATAATTTTCTTTCCATCCTCCATCTGAATTGCTTTTTCAGACACAACCAACAACTCTGGGGACGATTTAGTTATAATCTGTACATCAGCAAACATTTCGGGTTTCAGAATCCCCCCATTCCCCCCTTTAAAATCCCCCTCAGCCCCCCTTTTCCAAAGGGGGGTGTGGGGGGATTCAGGGGGATTATCAATCTCAATCCTTACTTTTGCCATACGGGTTGAAGCATCTACAATATCACTAATATAAGTGACTTTTCCTTTAAACTCTTCTTTAGGATAAGTTGAGACTTTAATATTTGCTTCCAACCCCTTTTCAACTGATGATATATCCTTCTCAGGAACATCAGCTATAACCCATAATCTTGATAAATCTATAATAGTAAAAAGCTGACTTGAAGACTCAATTACTTCTCCTAAAGTCAAGTTCCTTTCAACCACTGTTCCAGAAAACGGAGATCTTATTGACATTTGAGGATTGATTATGTGGGTTGAGGTCAATCTTTCTATATCTTTATCACTTATTCCAAAAAGGTATAATTTCTCTTTAGAGGCTTGAAACTCTGCTTTGACATTTAAATACTCTGCCTCTCTCCGTTGAAACTCACCAAGTCCGATTGCTTTACCGTCAAAAAGCCTTTTTGCACGCTCATACCCCTTTTCAGCTACCCTCAAATTCGCTTCAAGTTTTAGAAAATTTGACTCTGCTTCTCCAAGTTCAGGACTGTCTATTGTGGCAAGGGCTTCACCTTTTTTAACCTCGTCACCAAGATTTACTTTTATCTCAATAACCCTTCCAGGTATTCTGCTTCCTATACGGGCAACTCTGTTTTCATCAGGCATTATTTTGCCAGGAAAATTATGAGAAAGGCTTAGTTTTTTTAATGTTACCTCTTCAACTTTTATCCCTGCTATTTTTATAGAGGAAGGATCAAAATGAACTATATTTAGATTGGTATCTTGCTTGGTTACATTTTCTTTGTTCTCTTTTTTTGGAGAACATGCGTTGAAAGTAAAAACACCAATTTGTAAAATTAAAATCATTAAAAGTAAATTAATCAGATTTTTTTTCATCTCAACTCTCCTCCAGCAAGTCTTTCCAAACGTGCTTTGCTTGAATTTCCCTCGAAGAGGGTCTGGTAATATTCAAAAGATACCTGCCTGTAAACTCGTTGGGCATCTAAGAAATCAATCAAACCGGATTCCCCTTCCACATATCTTAATTTTGCAATTCTCAAAGCCTCTTCCGCTTGTTTGAGAAGCCCTTTTTCAAAGATTTCTATCTGTTCAGAGGATATTTGATAGTTTTTAAGTTCTTCTGTGATAAGCCTTGAAAGCTCAATTTTAATTTGATTTAATTCCTCTTGTGCTTTTCTTTCCTCTGCAGAAGCTCTTGCTATTGCTCCCTGATTTCTATTCCAGAGAGGAAGTGGTAGTGAGAAGCCAAAACCAAAAGACCTTTTATCTATTTCTCTTGCAAAAATAGTTTTTAGGGAAATGTCAGGAAAACGGTTATTCTTTTGAAAAGAAATATTATATTGCTGTTTCTGTAAGCCACTCTCCTTCTGGAGTAACAAAGGTTGTTTTTTATATGCAATGTTCAGAAGTGGATTAATTTCATATATTTCATAAGGTGCTTTTAGTTCACCTGAAACATCAAAGCCTTCTGGAAGAAATTTTCCTAAGAGGCTATTTAAATTTGATTTTGCAATAATAATTTTATTCTCTGCTTTCTTTAACTCTTTCTCAGCACGCAGAACTTCAACTTGGGCTTTTATCAATTCAAACTCTGGTGCCTCACCTGACTCAACCCTTACCTTTACAGAAGTCAAAATTTTCTCTGAATCTGAAAGGTTTTCTTTTGTTAAAGTAAGCTCTTTTTCAAGTTTTAAAATTTCATAGAAAGATGTTTTAACTTGAGAGGTCAAATCTAATTTGAACTCTTCCAGTTCAAGGGTTGCTATATCTACATCTTTTCCTGCAACTTTTTTTCTATAAAACCTTTTTAAAGGCCATTCAAAGGGCTGGCTTAAGGTGAAGTTGTACTCCTTTCCTCTCTTACTTTCTCCTCCAAGTGCCCTTCCTCGCAAACCCTCTCCCTCTATTTCAGGATTTGGATATAGAGAGGCTTGAATTAAATCGCCCTGACTTGCGTCTACTCCTGCTTTAAAGGCTTTTAGCTGAGGATTTTCTTTAATGGCTATTTCAATCACTTCTTCAATGGGATAAAAATGGCTTTCTTCAAATGCATGAAGAAGGAAATTAAAAAGAGAAATTAAAACAACAAAGGTAATGATTAAAAAATTTTTCACACCTATTCCTTTCGCTACGAAAAATTAAAAGAAATTATTTGAAATTAAAAAATAGAATAGAAATTTAGAATTTTGGAGGTCTGTAAAGTAGATTGATTGAAATTGAAGGGATGAAGATGCAGTAGTAAATCGTAATTAATGAAATAAACAAATACAAGACAATTCCATTAGATAAAGGGATAAAACTTAAATTCAAACAGAAAGAACAGATATGGGAGTTAATATCAATTCCATATGGGCTTCCACATTCATCGCACAGAAAAAAGTCCACACAATATGCAAATAGATATAGAACTAGAAAAATTATTATCACTAAAAAATAAATCTTTTTCATATTGCTTTTTATAAATTATTAATTTTCTTTTTTGTCAAGACAAAAAATTGTGAGTGTAGTAAAATATTGCTTATGAAAGTCAATTCCTATATACTTCATTTGTACATCTCCTTTATTGTTTTTAATCAAGCAGTAGTTTATTCCATCTACTACTTCGAGGATCACAACTTTTTTATGTTATCATTGCGAGCTATGAGCTTGCCGCGTTGCTACTTTTCCCGCAACGACTAAGAGTAGTTTTTTCAGAGACTAATATATAAGGCATTAACATTGAAGAAGCAGTCATGGAATGAAAAATATAGTGAAGATGAATATGCGTTAGGAATTGAGCCTGCGGAATTTCTTGTTGAGCATATTGGAAGGCTTACAAAAGGAAAAGCACTTGATATTGCAATGGGCGAGGGGAGGAATGCAGTTTATTTAACAAAGAAGGGTTATGAGGTAGACGGTGTTGAATTTTCAGAGGAGGGGATAAAAAAGGCATTAGCCCTTGCCCAAAAAAACAATGTTACTATCAATGCTATAAGGGCTGACCTTGAAAAACACGAGCATAGAATAGAAAAAGAGAAATATGATTTAATCTCCTGCTTTTATTATTTGCAGAGAGACTTGTTTCCGGAGATTAAGGAAGGATTAAAAAAAGGAGGGATGGTAATCTGCCAGACCTTTACAACAGACAACCTGAAATACCAGCCCCACCCCAAAAACCCTGACCATGTATTGCAGCCAAATGAGCTTTTCAGGTATTTTCTTGATTTGAGAATTATTTTTTACAGGGAATGTGTTTTGAATAACGAGACTGCTGTTGCAAGCATTATTGCGCAGAAGATATAGTAAAAAGGTCTTAGGGTCAAGGGTCAAGGATGAAAAATTAAATCCCTCCAGCCCCCCTTTGATAAAGGGGGGTAAGGGGGGATTTTTCATAAAAGTAAAAGAGGTAAATTAAAATGCAGAATCTGAAATACTTAATAATTGATCTTGATAACACTATTTATCCTGAATCAGCAGGTGTGTTCAAGAAAGTTGACCAGAAGATAAATCGCTATCTTGAGGAAAAAATGGGGTTTTCAAGAGAAGAGGTTAATCCGCTGAGGCTTAGATATTATAAAGAATACGGCACAACACTCAGAGGACTTATGATTAACTATAAAATTGCTCCTGAAGACTATCTTGAATATGTACACAATATCAATATGAAAGAGCTTCTTTCAAAGGATACAAAACTTGATAAGGTATTGAAAGGCATTTCCATAGAAAAAGTTATTTTTACAAATGCCTCTAAGGCTCATGCTGAAAATGTTCTTAATACACTGGAAATCACGGATAATTTTGTTCGTATATTTGATATTGTTGCTATGGATTATCTGGCAAAACCTCACCCCGTAACATATGAAAAACTTCTAAATACGCTTGGGGTAAAAGGGGAAAGGTGTCTTTATTCTGATGATATTGAAATAAACTTACAGCCGGCAAAAGAACTTGGCATGAAAACGGTTTTTGTCAGCAACAACGGATATGAGAAAAAGCCTTTTGTTGATTTTGTGATAAAAGAGATTAGCGAGATTGGAAAGTTTTTTAGCTGTAAGCTATAAGCTCTCTAATCCCTCAAACATCTTTTTGAGTGTCTTATATGTCTTGCTTATATGTTCAGGAATGACTCTTACATCAGCAAGAACAGGCATAAAGTTAGTGTCGCCTTCCCATCTTGGTACTATATGGAGATGGACATGGTCTTTGATTCCGGCTCCTGCAACTTTGCCAAGGTTTATTCCGACATTGAATCCATCAGGCTTAAAGGTTTTTTCAAGAATCTTTAAGCAGACTTGCATTGTTTCAAATATCTCCAGGCTTTCTTCCTTATTTGCTTCAGTAACATTACCAAAGTGTCTGTATGGGGCAATCATAATATGACCGTTGTTATATGGATAGAGATTCATGATTGCAAAACAGAGGTTTTTCCTCAGAAGAATCAGATTGTTTTCATCTTTATTTTCTTTTGATTTGTTGCAGAAAATGCATCCATTTTCTTTATTGTTCAGGATATAATCCATTCTCCACGGCGCCCATATGTTCTCCAATACCAGTCTCCTTTTTTCTGAAAATTCTAAATTCTAATTTGGATTTAGAATTTTAATTTTTATGTTTATAATATTTCTCCATAAGCTCTTTCTGGAGGGAGTTCATTTTTTCTTCATCTTTCTTGTTATGATGGTCATAACCTAAAAGGTGAAGAACCCCATGGGTCAGCAGAAGCGTTACTTCTTTTTCAAGTGAATTCTTAAAGATTTTTGACTGAAGTTTAGCCATTTCCAAAGAGATTGCTATATCTCCCATTTCTTTTTCATTGCCTTCCTTTAGCTCTTTTTCCTGGTCTGCAGTAAATGCCAAAATATCAGTAGCACGGTTTATCTTGCGGTATCTTAGATTTAATTCTTTGATATATTCATTATTTACAAGAACAATATTGAGGCTTGCCTTTTTTTCTCCAAGCTCGGCAAGAATATCATTTAAATGTTTTTTTAGTTTATTTGTATCTATTTTAAGATCAGTCTTGGAAATATTCTGGATGGTAATTTTCATTTGGGTAATTCAAAATCCTATTCTTAACAGCCCATCAAACCCTAAAGTCCTTTTCCATTCTTGTTGTTTTCATAAGCCTTGATTATTTTTTTTATCAAATCGTGCCGTACCACGTCTTTTTCATCAAAGTAGACGAATTTAATATCCTCTATATCAGAAAGGATTTTCTGTGTTTCAATCAAACCAGAAGATTTTCCTTCTGGCAAATCAATTTGTGTAATATCTCCGGTAATTACTGCTTTTGAATTAGACCCTAACCTGGTTAAAAACATTTTCATCTGCTCAGAAGTAGTATTCTGAGCTTCATCAAGAATTACAAATGAATCGTTCAATGTTCTGCCTCTCATAAAAGCCAGAGGTGCAATCTCAATTGAACCCCTCTCAACCAGATTTTCTATTTTTTCTTTATCAATCATTTCATATAAGGCATCATAAAGAGGACGCAGATAGGGGTGTACTTTTTCATACATATCCCCTGGCAGGAATCCGAGCCGTTCTCCTGCCTCTACTGCAGGTCTTGCTAAAATCAGACGGTTTACTTTTTTATTCATTAAAGCTGAAATAGCCATTGCCATTGCAAGATAGGTTTTCCCTGTTCCTGCAGGACCTATTCCTATTACTATATCATAATTTTTGATTGCGTCTATGTATCTTTTCTGGTTGCTGCTTTTTGGTGAGATAGATTTCCTTAATGCCAAATGTATTTTTTCAAGAAAAACATCGTCTAAATCATCTTTAATGCTATCAGTGGCGGTGTGTGCAATGTGCCTGATGTTGGATTTGTTGATTTCTAAACCTTTTTCTGAAAGGTTATGCAGTTTTTTCAATGTATTGTATGCTCCATTGACAGGTTCCTCTTTTCCTCTTAGTAAAACAGTCCTGCCTCTTGCAAATATTTTTATCTTATAGGTATCTTCCAGAAATCTGAGATGCTCATCAAGAATTCCGTAAAGAACTTTTAGATTGGTGCTTTCTCCAAAATTTATCTTCTTTTCAAAATCCACTATTTTACTTAGATTGCCTCCTTGAACCACTATTAATTTACAGAGATTTTCAATGTTTGTCAATTGGTATTTAGGAGCTTTGGATTACACAGATTTCTATCAGTTTGCCGAAAAAGTGCCTTTTTGACCGGGATTGCGGAGTAATGTCATTGCGAGCGAAGCGAAGCAATCCAGACGAGATTACCACGAGCCGATAAATCGGCTCTAGTGAAATGACCCTTTGGGTCAGATTGCTTCAGGGCTAAAGCCCTTCGCAATGACGGGCGAGGAAACAGATATTTTTAAAAGGATTCCTTTCAAAAATCATTAGGTCTTGACACTGGATTGCCTTGTAAATATTATTAAAAAATCATAGGGTAAAAAAATTTAAGTATTCAAACCACATTAACCCCTTGAAGCAACTGACATGAAAGCAATGGTTTTAAAGTCTTGCAGTCCAATTGAGCAAAACCCATTGGTAGAAGCAGAAGTTTCTGTTCCTGTGCCAAATGAGAATGAGGTTCTTATTAATATTAAAGCCTGCGGGATATGCCATACTGACCTGCATATAATAGAGGGGGAACTCCCCTCAAGAAAGCTTCCATTGATTCCAGGGCATCAGATAGTTGGCGTTGTTGAAGGGATGGGTGAAAGGATTTCAAGATTTAAAAAAGGTGACAGGGTTGGTATTCCGTGGTTAAACTCTGTATGTGGAAAATGCAGTTTTTGCAAAAAAGGAAAGGAAAACCTCTGCGACAATATCAGCTTTACCGGCTACAATGTGAATGGAGGCTTTGCCCAGTATATTAGCATGAATGAAAGGTTTGCTTACCATATCCCTCAGGGATTTTCTGACCTTCAGGCAGCTCCTTTGCTCTGTGCAGGAGTAATAGGGTATAGAGCATTTAGATTAAGCGAAATTAAAGAGGGTGAGCGACTTGCCCTTTATGGGTTTGGCGCTTCAGCGCATATTGTAATCCAGATGGCTGTTTTTGATGGAATTGAAGTTTATGTTTTTACAAGAAACAGGGAACACCAGAGGCTTGCAGAAAAATTAGGGGCATCATGGGTCGGAACTGCAAAGGATAAACCTCCTTCATTTTTTGACAGCGCTATAATATTTGCTCCAGCAGGAGAACTGGTAACTGAGGCTCTATGGTATTTGCAGAAAGGCGGAACTATTGCGCTTGCAGGAATACATATGTCTCCAATCCCTGAGATGGATTATAATCTGGTCTATAATGAAAGAACTATAAGAAGCGTTGCAAACAGTACAAGGCAGGATGCTGAAGAACTTTTGAAAATTGCAGCAAAAATTCCAATTAAAACTGAGGTCGAGGTATTTCCTCTAAAAGATGCAAACCAAGCACTCCAGCACCTGAAGTACAGCAAAATTCAGGGCGCCGGAGTGTTGGAAATCCCTTAACCCAAAAGTTATTGAGATATTGTAATTATAAATGATATCAAAATCTTTAATTCAATAACATATTGACATATCATTATTATAAATTAAGATTCATATCAGAAATTTATACCTAATTATTATTATTAGAAAATTCTAACTAAAAAAGTAAAAGTAGCTAACAGATACTCTCCTTAAATATAGGAAATTTACCTAAAAGTTTAAAACTATCAATATATGAATCGTAAAATCATTTTATTTATCATCCTGTTTCCATTTATCTTGGGGTTGATATTCTCCGGGTGTAAAAAAGAGGAAGAAACTTATAAAAAAGTTCGCCTTAATGTTAAAGAAACAGAAGAAAATAGTCCTGCTGCTAAACCTCAAAAAAAACCGCTTCGTATAGCAATAGCGCCTGTAATCTCGCCAAAAGAAAGTTTTAATGTTTATAGTGACTTAATAGAATATATTTCCAAAAAAGTTGGAAGGTTGCCGGTTTTTATTCAGGGCAGTAATTACGCTGAGATAAATAATTTAGTCAGATACAGGCATTGTGACGTTGCCTTTGTATGCGATTATGCTTATCTGCAAGGAAAAAAAGATTTTGGAATGGAAATATTAGTGGTTCCACAAGTGAATGGGAAGGCAAAATATCAATCTTATATTATAGTGCCAGAAAAAAGCACTATTAAAAGTTTTTGGGAATTAGAAGGAAAAAGTTTTGCTTTTGCTGACCCTTTATCAAGTTCTGGATATCTGTATCCCAAATACTTACTAAAAAAGAATGGAAAAACGCCTGAAACTTTTTTCAGCAAGACTATTTTTACATATGGACATGATAATTCCATTGAAGCTGTTTCTCAAGGGCTTGTAGACGGAGCTGCTGTAGATAGTTTGGTATACGACTTTATGGTTGCAAATAAAAAGACTTATAGAGTTAATGCAAAGATAGTTCATAAATCTCCTTTCTGGGCTTCACCACCAATAGTTATTCATCCTGCAATTAATCCTGAAACTCGCTCAATGTTGAAAAATGTTTTCCTCTCAATGCATGAGGATAAGGAAGGTAAATTAATTCTCCGCAGGCTTATGATTGACAGATTTGTGGCACAGAAGGATAAAGCATACGATTCAATTAGAAAAATGGCAAACGAGATAGGTTACTAAAACGAAAGTGAAAAAAAATATACTTTGGCTAAGGGAAAGAGTTCTCTCCGTTAGTATACGTATAAAAGTTATGGGGATTGCTTTAGGGATTGTTTTCCTTTTTGCATTAACCATTATTTTCCAAATAAGAGAGAGTTTTGAAAAAGAGTTAAGAGAGGAATTGAAAACAAGTGGCATTTTTATTGCTAAAGAAATGACTTCAAGAAGTTCAGGTTTTATCTTAACTCCCAACCAGTTTGCTCTTAATCTGCTAATAAAAAACATATTTGAAAATAATGAAAATGTAGAGTATGCTTTTATTTTGTCCTCTTCAAATGAAATCTTAGTCCATTCTTTTGAAAATGGTTTTCCAAAGGAACTCTTGGCAGTTAACAGGGTATCTCCTGGCAGTAAATTCCGTGTAGAGATGTTGGATACTGAAGAGGGAATTATAACTGACGTAGCTGTTCCTCTCTTTGGAGGAAAACTTGGAACTGTAAGAGTTGGGATGAATGAAAAACATTTGCGGAATAAGCTTAATGCCATCACTTTACAGATTTTAATCGTTACAGCCATAGTTTCCTTGTTAAGTATTGGCGCAGCCTCTCTCTTAACCATAGTATTAACAAGGCCAATTACTAATCTTGTTAGTTTTGTAAATGCACTTGGGAAAGGTGATTTCGAACAGAGAGCGAGAATATGGGCTGATGATGAAATAGGAAAGCTAAGTAATGCTTTTAACGATATGATTCAGAAATTGAAAAACTTCAAAACTGAATTAGAATTTAAAGAGGAAATGACGTCACAGCTTTTAAAAAAGGTTATTAATGCCCAGGAAGAAGAACGTAAAAGGATTGCCCGGGAATTGCACGACCAAACCAGTCAGTCACTCACATCATTAATGATAGGATTAAAGATATTGAAGTCAGCTAAAACTCTGGATGAAGTGACCAAGCGGTCTGATGATTTGCGGGAATTGACATCAAAGACACTGGAAGAAGTCCACGACCTTGCTATCCAATTAAGGCCTACAGTGCTGGATGATATAGGACTGGATATTGCTTTACAAAAATATGTTGCAGACTATTCCATGAAATTCAATATAAAAGTGGATTATCATTCCATTGGTTTTGACTCTTTTCGTCTTCCAACTGAAATAGAGATAGTCATCTATAGAGTTGTTCAGGAAGCACTCGCCAACATTTTAAAACATTCAGAAGCAAGGAATGCGTGCCTGCTTTTGGAAAACAGAGGTAACTTACTGAAAGTAATCGTTGAAGATAACGGAAAAGGATTTGATGTAAGAAAAGTAATGAGTTCAGAGATTGATGGAAAACTTGGTTTGTTTGGAATGCAGGAAAGAATTAACTTAATAAGTGGAGATATTACTATTGAATCAACTCCGGGGAATGGAACTAATATATATATTACAGTTCCAATTGATAAAAAACTATCATATGAAAAAGATAAAAATACTTTTAGTTGATGACCATGCTGTTCTTCGCTCGGGATTAAAGCTTTTATTAAACGCACAACCAGATATGGAAGTTTTAGACGAAGCAACAGATGGGTTGGAAGCAATAAATAAAGCTGTAAAACTCTTTCCAGACATTGTTTTAATGGATATATCTATGCCTGGTATCGGAGGTCTTGAAGCTGCAAAGCGAATCAAGGCAAAATGCCCTAAAACAAAGATTCTGGTTTTAACCATGCATGATGATGAAAAATATCTGGATGAGTTCCTGAGACATGGCGCTTCAGGGTATGTTGTAAAAAAGGCTGCAGATACAGAACTTACGGCTGCTATACGCGCTGTTAATAGAGGCGAAATAGCACTACACCCCGCTGTAACCAAAAAACTTATTAATAATTATCTAAATATTTCCTCGCCTTCCAAAAAGAAAAATGGACAGCATGACCATTTAAGTGAACGGGAGCAGCAGGTATTAAAACTTATAGTTCTCGGCCATACCAACAAGGAAATATCAGAAGCCCTGTTTATAAGCATAAAAACTGTAGAGACTCACAGAACAAGAATCTTGCAAAAGCTAAACCTGAACACAAGGGCTCAGCTTGTCCAGTATGCAATGGGAAAAGGTATTTTTAAAAAATCCTGACAAACTCTTAAAACTTATTCTTTCAAAAACCAAGCCTGCTTTATCATGTTGTAAGGTTTTCCCCTACACAAAAATCAATGTTTTCCCCGATTGTAAATCTTCTGGTTCTCATATTATAAGTAATAAATATGAAATAAAAAATCTCACTTTTCTTTTTATAAGGAATAAATTGTGGGGAAAATCCTATCTACTTTCTTTATTCTTGTTTTTATAGCTTCATTATTTTCATGCTTGAAAAGCTCAGAAGAATTACAACAGCCAATCAATTTTAATCACAAGAAACATATTGAGCAGGGAATTGAATGTGAAACCTGCCACATATACATAAAAGAAGAAAGCTTTGCAGGACTTCCAGAGCTTCAAACCTGCCTCGACTGTCATGGGAGTCCTATAACAAAAAGCACTGAAGAGGAGAAGATAAGGAATTTTGCAAAAAAGGGAATAAGTTTAGAATGGAAAAGAATATATAGGCTTCCTCAGCATGTATATTTCTCCCATAGAAGGCATGTAGCTTTTGCAAACTTAGAATGTCAAGTTTGTCATGGCGCAATTGGAGATGCTGTGAAGCCTCCAACAAAGCCTTTAAAGATTTTGATAATGAATGATTGCATAGATTGCCACAAGAGTTCCAAGAAAAGTAAGATAAGCGCTGATTGTATTGATTGTCATAAATAAAAAGATGATTACACAGATTATTTAGGAAGATTATACAGATTTATGAAGAGAAGAAGATTTTTAAAGACATTGGGTGGAACATCAGCAGGGGTAGCACTCTCTTCTTGCACCAAGATAGAGAGTTTAAACAAAAAAATTGTAACTATAATTCCTGCAAAAGAAGAAGTAGTAGTTCCTAAAGGAGTAGAGAAATGGGTGATTTCATCATGTGGGCAATGCTCTGGAGGTTGCGGAATTAAGGTAAGACTTATAAATGAAAGAGCTGTAAAAATTGATGGTAATCCACTGCATCCTGTAAACCAGGGAACCCTTTGTCCTAAAGGACAGTCAGGGTTACAGCTCCTTTATAATCCAGACAGATTAAAAAGTCCTCTGAAAAGAAAAGGAAATAGGGGAGCAAATCAATGGAAAAAAATTAGCTGGGATGAGGCTGCTAAATTAGTGGTTGAAAAACTAAAAGAGATTCGAACAAATGGAAAAGCTCACCAACTAACTTTTCTATCAGGCGAATGTGGTGGTCTGATGAAAAGTTTGAGCAAAAGATTTTTAGAATCATTCGGCTCCCCAAATTATTTTGATATTTCTGGTTCAATGGATGGTAATGACCAGGGGCCCTCAGACAGTCTTTTTGCAACTCAGGGTATCAGAAAAAATCCAGTCTATAATCTGGAAAAAACTAAATTAATTCTTTCCTTCGGCTCTAATTTTTTGGAATCTTTTTCATCTCCTGTACAGATTTCCCAGGCATATGGCTATTTCAGGAGAGAAAGGACAGGCTCAAGAGCCAAACTTATCCAAATAGACTCCAGGCTTTCAGTCACTGGCGCAAAAGCTGACGAATGGATTCCAACAAACCCGGGCACATTAGGCGCTCTTGCACTGGGACTCGCTTATATAATTATAAAAGAGGACCTTTATGACAAGGATTTTATAGATGAAGACAGTTTTGGTTTTGAAGATTTCAAAGATGATAATGGCACATTACATCAAGGTTTTAAAAGAATGGTGCTTGATGAATATACATCCGGTGTAGTCTCCAAAATCACAGGAGTCTCAACAAATAATATAATAAGGCTTGCCAGAGAATTTGCCACAAATAAACCTGCTATTGCCATAAGTGATAAAATAGGAATATATGATCAGATAGCAATTCATTGCCTCAATGCTTTATGCGGGAATATTGATGTTGAAGGAGGGGTTTTAGTACCTAGGGATGTCCCTCTTAAGAGCTTGCCTCCTTTTAAGCTTGATGAGATCTCAAAAAAAGGCTTGTCAATGACAAGGGTCGACGGAAGTAACCCGGAGCAATCTTCTGTTTTTTTTAACCCTTTTAAATTTATTATAGAAGCAAATGCAACAGGCAATCCCTATAAAATAGATGCCATTTTTATTTACAACTCAAATCCTTTATTTACTTATCCTGATAAAGAAAATTTGAAAAAATTCTTTGCAGAAATACCTTTCATCTTAAGTTTTTCCTCTTATCTTGATGAAACTTCAGAAATGGCTGATTTAATCTTACCAGATCACACCTATCTGGAAAAATGGGAAGATGTCCAGACAAACACCCTGAACGGATACCCTGTTTTAGGAATAAGACAACCTGTAGTCAGCAAAATTAATGATACCATGCACACTGGTGACTTTTTACTGAAGGTTTCAAAAGAGATAGGGGGTCCGGTGGCGCAGGCTTTACCTTGGAATGATTTTAAAGATTTTCTTTCCTATAGCATTGAAGGAATTTACGAAAATCAGAGTGGTAATATATTTGGACCAAAATTTGAAGAAGCATGGGTCCGCCTCCTTGAAAAAGGGGGATGGAGTATTCCTTTGCATTCATCTTTTGAAGAGTTCTGGAAAAAGGTATTAGAAAAGGGCGGCTGGTGGGATTCGATGTACTATTTTAATGAATGGAGCAGAATTTTTAATACCTTATCAGGAAAATTTGAATTCTATTTTCAAACCCTGAAGAATGAGGTTGATAAAACAAAGGATGAAAGAAGAAAAGAGATATTTAAAATGTTAGGAGGGACTAAAGACAAAGGAAAAGAGGATAAAATATATATGCCCCATTATGAGGCAAAAGCAGAAACAAATGGAAAGAGTTATCCCTTTTATCTTAACGTCTATAAACTTATGTCGCTTTCAGGTTTAAATGTAACGAATCAGCCATGGCTTCAAGGAATTCTGGCAGTCAATGTTCCAATTAAATGGAATACATGGGTTGAAATAAATCCAGAAACTGCAAAGAAAATGGCTATATCTGAAGGAGACTTGGTTGTTGTAGAATCAATAAAAAGGAAAATAATTGTTTATGCTCATTTATATGAAGGTGCAATGCCTGAGGTAGTAAATATTCCTTTTGGGTTAGGGCATTCAGCAAATGGACGGTGGGCTAAAGATATAGGTAAGAATCCAGTTTCTATCCTGGAAGAATTTTCAGATCCGTTAACTGGAAACTTCTTCAAAGATTACACACGGGTAAAAATCTATAAGGCTTAATCAAGAGGTATTTTATGGCAAAATGGGGAATGGTTATAGATTTGGATAAATGTACAGCCTGTCAAGCCTGCGTAGTTGCATGCCAGGCTGAAAACAACATTCCTATAGCAGGACCAAAAGAGACCCAGATGGGTAGGGCAATCCACTGGATAGAACTAATATCTCATATAGAGGGGGAGTATCCTAACACCAAAATCAAGCTTATACCCAGACCCTGTTTCCATTGCGATGAACCCCCATGTATCAAGGTTTGTCCTGTAAGGGCTACTTATAAAAGCGAGGAAGAGGGAATAGTTGGACAGATATTCCCCAGGTGTATAGGCTGTCGTTACTGTACCACAGCATGTCCTTATACGGTACGGTATTTTAACTGGGAAAAACCCGAATGGCCGGAAATGATGAAAAACCTTCTTAATCCTGATGTATCAGTGAGGCCAAAAGGTGTTGTTGAGAAATGCAGTTTCTGCTATCACAGGCTGGTAAAGGCAAGAGAAAAAGCAAAAGCAGAAGGAAGAGATTTCTCTCCTGATGAATATATACCAGCATGTGTCCAAACATGTCCAAGCAAGGCAATGTATTTTGGTGATTTAAGCAATCCCAACAGTAAAGTCTCAATTCTGGCAAGAACCAACAGAGCTTTCAGAATTCTGGAAGATTTGGGAACAGAACCAAAGGTTATTTATCTCTCGGAAGGGGAATAGGATGGAGTTAAAGAACGCTAAAGTAAAAGATGAAGATCATATCCTCTTAGATCCAATCCTCAAAATAGGAAAGGGTTTTTATCTGACGGTAGTTATATTAGGGTCCTTTGTCCTGTTAGCAATTTATGCCTATATTACTCAATTCCAGAAAGGACTGGGGGTAACCGGATTAAATAGACCAACCTTCTGGGGAGTTTATATTACTAATTTTGTATTTTTCATAGGAATAAGCCATGCCGGCACTTTAATATCAGCTATCCTGAGAATTGCTCAGGCTGAATGGAGAAGAGCAATTACAAGGTCTGCAGAAGTAATAACTGTTCTTGTTCTTTTCTTTGGAGTTGGGAATATTCTGATTGATTTAGGAAGACCTGATAGGCTTTTTAATATGCTACTGTACGGCAGGTTTCAGTCACCACTCCTGTGGGATTTTGTTAGCATTTCAACCTATCTAACAGCAAGTACAATATACCTTTATCTTCCTTTAATTCCGGATATAGCCATTTTAAGAGATACTTCCGGCAAAAGAAAATGGCTATATAGTGTATTAGCTTTAGGCTGGAAAGGAACAGAAAAGCAGCATCAAATTTTAGAAAAAGCCATAGCCATAATGGCAATATTAGTAATACCTATAGCAATTTCAGTTCATACAGTGGTCTCTTTTGTTTTTGCAATGACAATTCAACCTATGTGGCATAGCGCAATTTTTGGCCCTTATTTTGTAGCAGGGGCGATATTTTCAGGTATTGCTGCTCTTATCATCGCCATGGCAATTATTAGAAAAGTTTATAAACTTGATAATTATCTGAAGGATATACATTTCAATAATCTGAGTCTCCTTTTGCTGGTAATGAGCTGTCTCTGGTTCTATTTTACATTCTGTGAATATATAACTGTCTTTTACGGCAGTGAACCAGTTCATTTAGCTGTCTTGTACTCTAAATTCAGCGGTGAATATGCCCTATATTTCTGGACTATGGTCGCAACCTGTTTTGTAATACCATTTTCTATCCTGTCAAACAGCAAGACCAGAACAATTACAGGTAGTGTAATAGCATCAATATCTGT
Source organism: Candidatus Schekmanbacteria bacterium RIFCSPLOWO2_02_FULL_38_14 (assembly GCA_001790855.1). Taxonomy (NCBI): domain Bacteria; phylum Candidatus Schekmaniibacteriota; species Candidatus Schekmanbacteria bacterium RIFCSPLOWO2_02_FULL_38_14. The sequence goes on from MGDH01000018.1 coordinate 53,427, forward strand.
AACCATTGGTATGTGGCTTGAACGTTTTACAATAGTTGTTCCAACCCTTGTTAATCCCAGACTCCCCTATGAGCGAGGCATTTATCACCCAACATGGGTTGAGGCAGCTATAACAGCAGGCTCTCTCTCATTGTTCATTCTTCTATATATGATATTTACTAAGTTTTTCCCTATTGTATCTATCTGGGAAATAAAAGAGGGGAGAGAAAAAGGTGTAGCTGAGGTACAGGAGAGGATTAAAACTTACCTCCCTGGGTCTGAGACTTGAAAAATATAAGGAGATGTTTCAAATGGGATTTTTGAAATTAGTCTTTAGAAAATGGCGAATGAACTACAAGGTGTTCTTTTTAATATTAATCATATTTTCTTTTCTGCCATTAAATATTCATTCTGAGAAGAATACTAATCTTTTCCCTGAAAACCCTCTGGAAGGCTCGAAGATATTTGTGATTAAAGGTTGTGTAAAGTGTCATGCCATTAAGGGAGAGGGAGGAAATATAGGGGCAGATCTAGGCAAAGTCACCTTTAAAGATACATTGCTTGATATGGCAGGAATTATGTGGAACCATTTTCCGTTTATGAGTGAAAAAATGGAGGAGGAGAAGATTGACTGGCCAAAGTTTTTAAGTGGGGAAATGGCAAGTCTAATAGGCTACCTTTATTATATAAATTATTTTGATGAGCCAGGCAATACTAAAAAGGGAGAAAATTTATTTTCAGTAAAAGGGTGCGCGCAATGCCATGGCATAGAAAAAAAAGGTGGCAAACCAGGACCAAGTTTAAGTAAGTTTAAACGTGACTACTCACCAATCTTCATGGCACAAGCTATGTGGAATCATGGTTCTGAAATGGAGGCATCCATGAAGAAATTAGGGATTAAGAGACCTCAGTTTAATGATAAAGAGATGGCTGACCTATCTGCTTATATTAGAAAAGAAGCAAGAGGGGAAAAGAAGGGATATGGTTTTATGTTGCCTGGAAATCCAAAAGAGGGGAAACAACTTTTTAACAAAAAAGGATGCATACACTGTCATGCCATTTCAAATGAAGGTGGAAACATAGGGCCAGACCTTGGCAAAAAGGCAGAAGAGCTGCACAGGAGTCTAAATGAAGTAGCAGGCATTATGTGGAATCACTGGCCTAATATGTATAGAAAAATGATAGAGATGAGAATAGAGGTTCCAAGTTTTTCAGATAAAGAGATGGCAGACATAATAGCATATCTCTATTTTCTTGGATACTTTGATGAAAAAGGAGATATGAAAAAGGGGTCTATAATTTTCAATGAGAAGGGGTGTATTAAATGTCATTTTTTTGATGGAAAACAAATGATAGGGCCTGATTTGAGAAAATTATCTAATACTACTTCTTCCATAGAAGTTGTTACAGAGATGTGGAACCATGCCTCAAAGATGAAAAATAAAATGGCAGAGCTTAAAATCCAATGGCCCAAATTCAAAAAAGGCGAGGTAGCAGACCTTATGCAATATCTCAGGTCTTTAAAAAAATAACAGGCTGCTTAATGTCATTTCTGCCTGCCTGTCGGCACCTGTCTGCCGCCTGACTGCCGTCAGGCAGGTCAGGCTGGGACAGGTAAGAGCAGGAATCCAAAAGCAAAGGAGGTTAATAATCTTTTGAATCAGCAGAGAGAAGTAATAAAAAATAAATCTGTAAATATTTTTCAATTACTGATGCTATTTGCTTTCTACTTGTTTGTTGGATCCATAATTGCCTTTGTTGTCAATGGAATTTATAATGCATTGGAAAATAATGATGCTTTTATGTATTCTATAGTTATAGGAGCAATAGTTATTCCTGTATTTTTGACTTTAACTATTCTGGTTACATTAGTTTTCTGGGTCATCGTGAGAGAAGGCAGGAAGGATATGAGGTAGAGTTTATGAAGAATCTAAAGAAAATTACCATCTATATGTTTTCAGTTTTTTTGATAGTAGGGTCATTATTAACCGTAGGAATAAATGTTGTTTGCAGCACAGAAAAATACCTTTTGCCTGGAGATGCTAAAAAAGGGTGGCAGAGTTTTTTCACCAAAGGGTGCATCAAATGCCATTCTGTTTGGGGAGAGGGAGGTACAGCCGGTCCTAATCTTGGCATTACACCCTCTAAGCATTTGACTGAAGCAGAGCTTACAGCAGCCATGTGGAACCATGCTCCGGCAATGTGGGAGAAAATGTTAGCAAAAGGGATAGATTTTAAAGCCATAAGCCAGGAAGAAATGGCTGATATATTCGCATTTCTCTACTTTATTAGATATATGGATGAGCCAGGTAATAAGGAAAATGGAAAAGAGTTGCTGGCCACAAAAAAATGCACTAATTGCCATGCAATTCATGGAAAAGGAGGCAGAGTAGGGCCCGAGCTGACAAAATGGGGAACATATACTAATCCAATTCTGTGGGCGCAGATGATGTGGAATCATGCACCCCAGATGGAAGAGGAAATGAGGAACAGAGGAATAACCTGGCCAATATTTGGTGAAAACGAGATGGTTGATATTATTGTTTATGTAAAGAGTGTCAGTAAATCGGGAGATAAAATTTTTATTTCACCAGGTGACTCAAAAGACGGTAAAATACTGTTTTCTAAAAAGGGTTGCAGCCATTGCCATTCTACCGAGACAGGTAGCAAAAAGGATGGACCAAATCTTGGAAGGGATTTAAGAAAAAAAGAATCTTTCCCAAGGACTATTACTCAGGTTGCAGGCCTTATGTGGAACCATTCTCCTGAAATGTGGAAAGAGATGAAAGAAAAGGGAATGAAGAGGCCAGAGCTCAATCCTCAAGAGATGGCAGATTTAATCGCATATCTTTTTTCTCTCCAATATTTTGATGAGCAAGGAAACAGAGAAAAAGGAGAAAAGGTATTTAAAGAAAAATATTGCATAAAGTGTCATACAGTGAATGGCAAAGGCGGTCTGAAAGGTCCTGACCTTAAGGAATGGCGCAGGCAGGTTTCGCCAATTTCCATGGCGCAAGCTATGTGGAACCATGGTCCTTCAATGTTGGGAGAAATGAAAAAAATGGGCTTTAAATGGCCAAAGTTTGAAGGAAATGAGATAGTGGATTTGATGGAATATTTAAGAGAACTGGCTAATAAAACACTTTAAGTTATATTATGTGAAAAAGGGAGGTTATTAAAATGAAATATAAAAAACATTTTATTTTCCTTATTTTTTTTCTCCTGCTTTATATTAATGTAATTTATGGATTTTCCAAGGATTGGCTGGAAAAGTTAAGTTCTGAATTTAAAGGACAAGAATTTATCTCATCCAATATCTGTGGCAAATGTCATGTTGATATTTTCAAGTATTGGAAGAATTCTATGCATTCCCTCTCTTATCAAGACCCGATTTTTATGAATGCGTATAAACAGGCTTTTTTCGATACTGACGGGAAGGCAAAAGAGTTTTGCCTTAGATGCCATGCCCCTATTGCTTACTATAGTAAAGACTTTGGATTCAAAAATGAAGTGAGCAAAGAGGGTATTACATGTGACTTCTGTCATTCTGTTTCTGGAATAGACCTGGATAATTTTAATCAACCTTATAAAGTTGAACCTAGTAAGACAAAATATGGTCCGCATAAGAATATGGAATCTCCGGTTCATATTACCAAGGCAACAAATTATTTTAGAAGATCTGAATTCTGTGCCGGCTGCCATGAGCTTAAAGGAAAGAACGGAGTCAACATCATAAGTACTTACTCAGAGTGGAAAGAAGGGCCTTATTCCAAAAAAGGAATCCAATGTCAAAACTGCCATATGCCTTACGGTCCAGGCTCCATCGTTGACCAGAACCTAAAAAAGAGTGTGGTTAGAATGAATTTGCATGATGTCTCCGGAGGTCATTCAGTGGAACTTCTTGGTAAAGTAGCAAAGGTAGAAATTATAGAGCTTAAAAAGGGGGATGGAACTATTTCTGCCAAAGTTAAAGTAACAAATGTCAAATCCGGACACAAAATACCTACAGGCACCCCTACAAGAGAGTTGATTCTCAAAGTAACAGTAAAAAATTCCAAAGGGAATACACTGTGTCAAGACTCCAAAGTTATTAAAAAAACCTTGGCAGATGAGCAAAATAAAGAGCTCCTGACTGACAGCGATATTATTCTGAATGCAAATAGTATCTTGAGTGATAACCGGATTCCCCCAGGAGGCTCAAGAGAGTTTCTCTTTTCATTAGACTGCAATTTAAAAGGTGAATTTTTTGTTGAAGCATCGCTGATTTATATGTATAGACCTGAAATCACTACCTACGGGGAAATGTCAATTGATATGTCTAAGGATAGTAAAAAATTAGGTGTTAAATAGAAAAGATTTAATATTTTTTTAAAAATTTGATTTATAAAAGAAGTTTAATAAAGATAAAGACATCAGGCAATAATAGGAATAAAGTTCTTATTTTAACAATATAAAAAATAAAAGGAGGAGATTATGAGAAAAAGAACAGCCTTGGTTTTTGTGTTTATATTTTTCTCTTTAATTTTAATTAGTAAAGTTCCAGGCGAAGAGACAAAATATAATTACATGGGTGTATTTAAATGCAAGACCTGCCATGCAAATGTAAAGCTTGGTGGAACTGAGCATCAGGTATGGGAAAAAAGTGCCCATTCAAAGGCATACCAGACTTTGGCAAGTGAAAAAGCTAAAGCAAAGGCAAAGGAGCGGGGCATTGATGATCCTCAGAAGAGTGAGAAATGCTATAAGTGTCATGTGACAGGCTATGGGGTTGATAAAAGCAGATTTGATAAAAAGTTTAAAATTGAAGATGGTATTCAGTGTGAAGAGTGCCATGGTCCTGGAGAGGGTTATTATCCCCGGTTTGTGATGCAGAAAAGAGATGAGTCAATAAAGAAGGGTTTGATAATTCCAGATGAAAAGGTATGTGTTAAGTGCCATAATGAAGAGAGCCCTTTTTATAAAAAATTTAATTTCAAAGAATTTTTTGCAAAGATGGATCACAAGGGCCTTGGAACAAGTAAAGTAGGAGGAGGGAGTAAGAAGTAGGGTAGAGGCAGGTCTCCTGACCTGCCATTTTCAAAGCAAAAAAATTTAATTCTATGAATGAAAAGAAATACAAAGTAGAGATTCCAGATTTAGAATATTACCAGCGTGTAATTAATTGCCAGTATGCCTGTCCAGTTAAAACTGCTGCTGGAAGCTATGTTACTGCAATTACAGATAGGGAATATGAAAAGGCTTATGATTTTGCAAGAATGCCAAATCCCTTTGTTTATGTCTGTGGAAGGATATGTGACCATCCATGTGAAACAGCCTGCAGGCGTGGTGCTATTGATGAGCCAATAGCAATATGCGCCCTTAAGAGAACAGCCACTGACCACCATAATTTGAGTTTAGGTCATTGGCTAGGCTTGCCTCTTGAAAAGAAAAGAGAGGAAAAGGTAGCTGTTATTGGCGCAGGACCAGCAGGTTTATCAGCAGCCAATGATTTAGCAAGGCTCGGTTATCAGGTTACTGTTTTTGAAGCATCACCTGTCGCTAGTGGAATGTTATATCTTGGTCTGCCAGGTTATCGCCTGCCAAGAGATATAATCAAATTAGAGGTTGATTCCATATTAAACCTTGGGGTTGAGCTTAAGACAAATACTCCTTTGGGTGAAGGGTTGAATTTAGAGGATTTAAAGAGGCAAAAATATAAGGCAATTTTTATTGCTACAGGATGCACAAAAAGCAGGGATTTAAATATAGAAGGAGCTAATCTTGACGGGGTCTTAAAGGGTGTTGATTTTCTCTTAAACATTAACCTCGGTTATAGGGTTGAACTTGGGAAGAGGGTCATTGTAATTGGTGGTGGAAATGTGGCAATGGATGTGGCTCGTTCAGCTATCAGAAAAGGAACAGAGCTTGAATCTTTAAGCCCTGAGGAGATGAAAGATGCTTTGGAAAAGGCAAGAAAGGCATTACAGCAATTGGTTGAGAGTGAAGAGGAGAGAGAAAAGGAGATGCACATTGCAATGGATGTTGCAAGGTTAGCTCTGAGAAAAGGGGCAAAGGATGTGCATTTAGTCTGCCTTGAATCAAGAGAAGAGATGCCTGCCCATGCTTGGGAGACAGAAGAAGCATTCGCAGAGGGGATTGTGTTTCATAATAGACTCGGGCCAAAAAGGATTTTAGGAAGAGATGGAAAGGTTACAGGCATTGAGACCATTAGATGCTCGTCGGTTTTTGATAGTGAGCATAGATTTAATCCAACCTTTATCAAAGGGACAGAAGAATTTATTGAGGCTGATTCAATTATTTTGGCTATTGGCCAGGCAGCAGATATCTCTTTTTTCAAGAAAGAGGATGGCATTTCAATAACTCGCCAGGGTTTGATAGAAGTTAATCCTGACACCCTCGCAACAACAGCAGATGGAATTTATGCAGGTGGAGATATAGCTTTTGGGCCAAGAAATGTTATTGCAGCAATTGCAGATGGACAGAAGGCTGCAAGGTCAATTGACTCTTATTTAAGAGGAGAGAGCAAGAAAAGGATTCGGGCAAGAATGGCAGTGATTAAGGATCATAAGATGCATGAAGGATATGAGAGAATCAAAAGGCAGAAAATGCCTACATTGCCACTTAATAGAAGGATTGGCATTGCTGAGGTAGAATTAGGTTTTTCTGATGAACAGGCAATAGAAGAAGGGAAGCGATGCCTCAGATGCAATATAAATACAGTCTTTAATGGTAATAAATGTATCCTGTGTGGTGGGTGTGTAGATATATGTCCTGAATATTGCTACAGAATGGCAAAAATTGAAGAGTTAGAAGAGAATGAGGTTCTTGAAAAGTTAGTTGAAGCAAGATATGGCATTTCTTTTGAAAAATTAAAAAGTGAAAGTGGTTTAAACAGGGCTATGATAAAGGATGAAGAGAAATGCATTAGATGCGGCCTATGTGCTGAGCGCTGCCCTACTGGTGCTATTACTATGGAGCTTTTTGAATATAGTGAAAGGATTTAAGCAGAAGGGTTCGAGGATTCGAGGGTTCAAATGAAAATCAAAGTTTAAAAATAAAAAATTAAAATTTTGGTATTTGAATTTTGATATTTGATTTTTATTTCACTTGAACCCTTGACACCTAGACCCCTTGAACCCTTTTTTGAGGTTAACTAATGTCTAAAGACGAAAAAATAGAGGAAATTTCACGTAGATATTTTTTAGCAGCAGGATGGTCATCTCTTGGCATTATTATGGCTGGCTCAGCCGGTGCAAGCATTCGCTTCTTGCTCCCCAATGTTCTTTTTGAGCCTCCAACTTCTTTTAGAATTGGAAAGCCTGAAGACTATGCTGATGGTTCAGTAAATTTTTTTCCTGAGAGAAAGATCTTTGTAATTAAAAAAGAGAATGGAATTTTTCAAACTATCTCTGCAGTATGCACTCATCTACGTTGTATTGTGAAATGGTCAGAGACAAACAAGAATTTTGAGTGCCCCTGCCATGGAAGTATATTTGATGGGAAAGGCAGAATTATTGGTGGACCTGCTCCAACACCACTTGACTGGTATGAGATAACACTTGGAGAGGATGGTAAATTGTTCATAGATACTATGAAAGTTGTGGATAGCGGATATTATTTAAAGGTATAAAACATTTCTCCTCATCCTTTATCCTTCTCCCCATAGGGGAGAAGGCAGGTTGAGGGGGAGAAGAAAAACATTCAACCCCAGAAGGGGTTTCCCACAGGAAATTGTGGGAGAGAATAAGAGGGACGACAGAGACGTCGTTCCCTACATGATAGGATAATATGGGGAATATATTAAGCAAGTGGACTGAAAGAATTACACAAAACAGAATCTGGAAATCAATTTTCAGACATGGCTATCCTGATACAGAGCTTAATCAATCCCTTGTCATGTATACCAATCTTTTTCTTCATATTCAACCTGTAAAGGTTCATAAAAATGTTTTAAGACCATCATATACCTTAAGCCTTGGTTTGATCTCTTTTATACTATTTCTTGTCCTTGTAATAACAGGGATATATTTAATGTTCTATTATGTCCCTTCAGTTGACAGGGCTTACAATGATATGAAGGAGCTTCAATTTGTTGTCTCCTTTGGCATATTTTTGAGAAACCTGCACCGATGGTCAGCTCATGGAATGGTGGCTGCAGTATTTTTACATATGTGCAGGGTTTTCTATACGGCTTCTTATAAACCTCCAAGAGAATTTAACTGGGTCTTAGGAGTTATACTTTTAATAGTGACATTTGGTTTAAGTTTTACAGGCTATCTTCTTCCCTGGGACCAGCTTGCTTTCTGGGCAATTACAGTGGGTACAAGCATTGCCAGCTATGCACCAATTATTGGGCAGAAACTACGCTATTTTCTGTTAGGTGGGAATATTGTTGGGCAGAATGCTCTTTTGCGGTTTTACGTTCTCCACTGCGTTGTTCTGCCATCAGTTGCTGCTGTCTTAATAGGAATACATTTCTGGCGGATAAGAAAGGATGGAGGGTTATCAAAGCCTGCAGAAAAATTAAAACAAGAAGAAAAGTTTGAAGAGCTGCAGGAAGAAGGGCTTTCCCCAAAAGGAACAAGTAAGACTTATGGTTTAATGGAACTTGTAAAAGGTGCTACTATTCCTGTAGAACAGGAGCCCGAGAATGAGATAATGTCATGGCCACATTTGATCTTTAGAGAGTTCCTTGTCGCCATAGTTGTTTTAGTAGTGCTTATTGCTATTTCCTTATTTTTTAATGCACCTCTTGAGGAGCTTGCAAATCCTTCAGAGCCTCCGAATCCAGCAAAGGCTCCATGGTATTTCTTAGGACTTCAGGAGCTTGTATCTTATTCAGCCTTTATAGGAGGTGTAATTACACCTTTTCTTGTTGTTTTTGCGCTCCTGATGGCAATACCTTATATAGATTACAGAGCAGAAGATGTGGGGATATGGTTTTCCTCTAAGAAGGGTCGTTTAATAGCATTAATTACAGCAACCCTGACATTAATAAGTATTCCTGTCTTGATTTTTCTTAATATGAAATACGGGATTAGAGTTTTCTACCCTGATGCTCCTTCAATTCTTGTGGATTTGATAAATCCTGGAACAATTCTGATTGGAGTTACAGCAGTTATCTCAATTATTATAGGGGTCCGCACTAAGTCATGGAGGTTAGCTGCCATGATGATATTTACCTCCTTTGTAACTGGTTTTATTGTGTTGACTGTTATTGGAACATTATTCAGGGGTCCTAACTGGGAGTTTGTTTTCCCATGGAAAGGATAAAAAAATATATAGGAGTCTGTCAGAGAACCCTTTTTTGTCATTGCGAGCGACTCCCTCGATATTGCTCGGGACAGGCTCCGGGAGCGTGGCAATCTCAAATCCCCCTATATCCCCCTTTTCCCTGCCTGCCGGTAGGCAAGTAAAGGGGGAGAAAAGAGGGATTGCTTTGGATTCGCCTCGCAATGACAAGAAAACTCATATTATTTAGAATTTCGAATTTAGGATTTTAGATTTTAAATACATGGTTAAATATTTTACATTTTTTAGTATTATTCTCCTGGTCTTTTTTTCTCTTGCCATCTTTAAGGATTATGATAGAGAGTGGAAGGATTTCCAGAAGAGGTTCTACGAGATTGAATCAGAGAGAGGAAAAAACGCTGAAGAGAAAAAAGTGATAAGAAATACTCCTTTGAGAATAAAACAGATAGTGTTAGAGGATTTGAATAGAGTTGATAGGTGCACAACCTGCCATCTCGGAATGGAATATGAGAAAAAGTCTTACAAAAAGAATCCATATAAGTCTCATCCCGACCCAACAATGCATCCCTTTGATCAATTTCCCTTTGATAGATTTGGATGCACCATCTGCCATGAAGGGCAGGGAAGAGCTACTACAAAGGATGATGCCCATGGTGATGTGGATTTCTGGGATAAGACCATGCTAAGGGGTATTTATCTGCAAGCCTCATGTCTAAAATGTCATGATGACCCTGACCTTAAGGGTGCTGAGATTGCAATGAAAGGGAAAAAACTTTTTGAGGAAAATGACTGCTATGAGTGTCATAAAGTAGGAGATAAAGGAGAAAGTGTAGGACCTGAGCTTACAAAGGAAGGATTAAAGACAAAACACCATTTTGATTTTACCCGTGTAAAGGGCAAGCACACTATTGCTAACTGGCAATTCGAGCATCTAAAAAATCCGGAAGCAGTTGTTCCTGATTCAGTGATGCCAAATTTGGAACTCAGTGATGAAGATGCAAGAGCCTTGACTATATATCTCTTAAGCCTTACTGATGAAAAGGTGCCAGAAGAATACATAGCGTCTCTAAAAAGAGGTCCTATCCTTGCATTAAGTAGAAAAGTTACAAAGCCTGAGATGAGTCCAGGTGAAAAGCTTTATATAGAGATGAACTGCTATTACTGCCATAAGATAAAAGGGGAAGGAGGTGATGGAGCACCTGATTTAACTGGAGTTGGCGCAAGGCATGATGAAGATTGGCTTATAAAACATTTTGACACTCCGCGGTCAATAAGTCCTCATTCTTTTATGCCTGACTATAAACTTACACCCGAGGAGATAAAGGCTCTGACAGATTTTATGTTGACTTTGAAATAGCTATGAGACAAAGGTTTTCATAAAACAATCAAGCCCAGAAGGGCTTTTCCACAGTTTTATGTGGGAGAGCCTTTTTAGGCTCGATAGCGAAGAAAAAAATAAGGAGGTGATGAGACAAGCTACATAGTAAGGGAAAGAGTTTAGATTTAAATTCTGTTAGCTACCGGATATATTTAAGAAAAAGGAGGAACTATGATTGAAGAAGTATTTTTGATACTGAAAAGAAAATGGTTTATATGTGCATTGGCTTTTCTTTTTGCCATTTCAGCATCCTATGTTTTTGAGAAAGAAGCCAGTGCAGCAAAAACTTATAACATAGTGGTTAAGATAAAGTCAAATAAAGCCACTAACAGAACAGGCGTAGCGGTAGAGGTCACAGGAGGAGATTTAACAACACCCAAGACTGCTACAACGAAAAAAACAGGTATTGTAAAGTTTACAAAACTTGCTAAAGGAACTTACACTGTTACTCCTGCAAAGGAAGGCTATACCTTTGACCCTGAATCAAAGCCTGTTACATTTGCAACAAGGAGAACAGTAAATGTTGTTTTTAAGTCAACAGAGGTTGTAATTCCTGTTACTGAAGAGGCTATAACTCTGTCAACATCTGCAAACGGGACTCACTTTGCTGCGGGTGAGAAACCAATAATCACCATTTCTCTGCCCGACCTGTCCAGCCGCAGTGACTATTCGCAGCTACGCCTGGTGGTTTATGGTCCACAGGAAACGACCAAGACTAAAACAGCGGTGAATCTGCTCAATGCGTCCACTGACCGTTCCTTAGCTAACACGGGCCCGCATCACTACATTGACCTCGTTACAGACACCAATGTTCAGCTCAATGATAATATTCTGACCTATACGCTCCAGCCAATCACAGATGAAGAAGCAGGGACATACACAGCAAGTTTGTGGGCTGTTTTGAAAGATGACCCTTCTGTGCAGTCGTTCCCGCTTGCTGATTTCCAGATTGGAACAGCTACTGCTGAGACGCAAATAGTAGAGAGGGAAAATTGTTCTGTCTGCCATAAGGGTGCTGATAGCGGGAAATATTACTTCCATCACATAGATCCTCGTACCGCCGGTTCATCTGGATACCCATCAATTGACTCGTGGGCAGTGAGAACGTGCAAGAGCTGCCATAACACAGATGGCTATGCAGCATACACTGATCCCGCTAATCCCTCTGCCACTGATGGCTCTAATAAAATTCCGGATCCGATTGTAAAGCGTGTACATGGTGTTCATATGGGAGAGGAGTTAAAGAACGCGCTCAACACTGACGCGACGACAGGTATTTTCAAAAACTACACAAGTGTGGTATTTCCTGCAAATGTCAAGAACTGCACTATGTGTCACGTGGATGATAAATGGAAGACCACACCTTCACGTCTTGCTTGTGGCGCCTGCCATGATAATATCTGGTTTGGTGATCCGGCAGCCCTTCCTTCAGGACAAGAGGCACATCCTGGTTTACAACAGGATAGCGATACCGGATGCTCTACCTGCCACCCTGCAGATGGTTCATGGACCAAGGGTTCGGCACCTGCACCCATTTCAACGGTTCACAAGGTTGATTCGCCAGCTTACAAGTATACTGTAGAGATTAGCCTAAGCGCACCGGCAAATGAGACTCACTATGTTGCGGGCGAGGCGCCTCAGGTAACAATAACAATCAAAGATGCTACCACTGGTGCCACAATTGACCCGAACACGCTAACAGAGACCGCCTTCAGCCGTGCCTCTCTCTACGTCTCCGGCCCGCGTGAAAATACAAAACCTGTGCTTACCACCTCGGCCAAGGGCCTTGGAGCCGTCCGTGCTTTGGCGACGAACAGCAAGGATGGACCCTGGGATCTGTCAGGCGACCCTACCTTTATCATTGGCATTGACGGTACCTCCCGCACGGTAACGGCTGCGGCAAGTAATTTCGCAAATCCGGCAGCTGCGACCCAGGCAGAGGTCATTACATGGCTGAAAAAGGCGCTTCCTGATGGCATTGGCGATGTGGCGACAGTCTCTGCGTCTGGCACAACAAAAGTCACGATTAAAAGCAATACCAGAGGCTCGACATCCAAGGTCGAGATCTTTGCAAGTTCAGTTGCAACGGCTATGGGGTGGACCGTTGGTGCGAAAACCCCTACACCTCGTTCCTATGCCAGCAATGACTTCCGCGTCCGCAAAGATTCTTTTGATGAGGATCCGAAGGTGAGTCGTTCCACCACTGCAGTTACGTACCAGTTAGACGATGTTGCCGGTCTGACCTCAGGCACCTATACTGCTTTTGCCCAGATGAGTCCGACATCTGGTTTTGGCGGCTCGGCGGTGGTCAATTTCCAAGTGGGTGGGGCTACAGAAGAAAAGAAGGTTGCTACAAACTGTACCAATTGCCATGGTGATACAACAATGCACAGCACCTCCTTATCAGTGCCATTCAATCCAGACATCTGCAAGAACTGCCACGATTACAATCGTGAGGGGACTGGATATGGTTGGGCCGGCGCTCCCCCGACCGGAACGAACGGGACCTCAACGAGCGGCTGGAGCGGTTTTGGTGCCAAGCCCTTATCAAGCAGAATCCACGGTGTTCACCGCGGTCGTTATCTGGAGCATCCTGAGGATGTAAAACCACTGTATAGGCTCGTAAGCGGGGTTGCCACGTATTGGCCTGAATACGATTTCTCTGAAGTGATTTTCCCTCAGGATATAAGAAACTGCACCAAGTGTCACAGCGCCGATACGACCGGGACTTGGAAGACAGAACCATCTCGGTTAGCCTGTCTTGCCTGCCACGACAACGATGAGGCAACTACCCACGGTAATCTGATGACGTATGATACGACACCTACAGATCCATGGAGCGGTGATGAGATAGAGACATGTGTTGTGTGTCATGGTTCTGGTAGGGACTTTTCTCCTGACAAGGTGCACAATATCTCGAGTCCCTATAAGCCACCGTATCTACGAGAGCCTGCAGAGTAAATAAAGCAAGGTGGATTCGTTAACAAGCCTATTCCCGATGGGGGGGGGTAGGCTTGTTATTTTATCAAATATTTCTAATTAGCCATATGAGATATTATAGGAGGAAGAGATAAAGGTTCTGATTAAATAGAGGTTGACTTTGAAATAGGTATAGGCTAAAAGTTTTTGCAAAATAATCGGCCCCACAGAAGGGGCCTCCCCTGCCTGCGGTAGGCAGGCACAGTTTTATGTGGGAGCGCCTTTCAAGGCTCGATATAGAAAAGAAAAAAATGGAAAGGGGTGATGCAATAGAATAGATAAAAACTGGAGAAGGTTAGATTTGAATTCTGTTAGCTACCGAATATATTTAAGGAGGATATATGAAGAGAAATTTATTTTTGACGACAATTTTCGTAGGAGTGTTTATCTCCTCGATTCTTTCCTTTTCCTATGCCACTGCTAAGGGGAAACCAGGAAAGAAGCCAACGGTTATAAGCATAACCCCGAAAACAGGAGCACAAGGGGAACCCCTTGATGTAACTATAAAAGGAAAGAATTTTGTTGACACACCTACTGTTAGTTTAGGCGCAGGGATAACTGTGAATGGAGTTGAGTTTGTCTCAGCGACAAAGTTAACTGCAAACATCACTATTGCCTCAGATGCTAAGATAGGACCAAAACCTGTAACTGTTACTAATCCTGATGGGAAAAAAAGCCAGGCAAAGAAAATTTTCAAGGTTAAGAAAAGCACATTACCTCAGGCTGATATAATTGCTAAAAAGGTAACAGATGAACCAGGTGAGGCTGATTGGGCAAAAATATCTGGTTCATTAATCCAGACAACAGGCAACCCAGCAACTGGAGGACATGGTGCTCTCGGTGAAGAGAATCTCGTTGCAGTAAAGCTTCAGGCATCTCATGACAGCACAAATATCTTCATGAGATTTGAATGGGATGACTCAACCCAGAATAACACCCATGAGGTCTGGACATATAGTGCAAGCAGTAGCACATGGTCTAAAGCTGGCAATGAGGACAGAATTCTTATTGCATGGCCAATTACAGACGTTGCTGGCAGAGAGGGAAAAACTTTTCAGGAGATTGGATGTGCAATGCTCTGCCACCTGAAGGATGCAAATGACCCAACTAAAACTAAGATTGTGCCTAACACCACTGACGCAGTCAATGATTGTTCAGTTTGCCATCCAAATTCTTCAGGTAAAGATACAACCTTTGTCCATGTATTACCTACATCAGCTCAAACTTGTATTAGCTGCCATGCTGATAGGGAGATTGAAGAGATTGCTGATATGGGTTCACCTTCTGGTGGTGCCTTTGACATCTGGCACTGGAAAGCTGGAAGAAGCGATGGTATAGGACTTGCTGAGGACCAGGAAGCATCTGACGGCAAACTTCGAACAAATGATGGTGCAGGGCTTACAAGCAATAACGATGGTCCTGCTGGATTCACGGACAGGCCAAAATATATCTGGACTGCTGCTTCAGGTAAAGGAGCTTCTCCTGTAACAGAGATAATAAAGAATAGCGAGATCGCATCCCTTAAGGCTTCAAATTACCTTGCTGAGATAAATGCTACTGATGGGAAATATTATCTTAGCAATGGAACAACTGAAGAAGTTCTAGGGGATGGTGCGCAAGTGAGGAGAAGAATCCTTAAGGATGGAACCAATATTACAGAGCCTGGCAATGGAGATATCAAGGCATCAAGCGGCTATTTAGACGGAAAATGGACAGTAGTACTTAAGAGAAAACTCAATACTACTGACACTAAAGACTATGTGTTCAAAACAGGTGAAACTGATATAAACTACTTTGGATTTGCTGTCACTGACAACAGCGGGAACAGCCATAAAGCAAAGGCTTTGCTGAAATTGAGGTTTGGGCAGTAAGAACAATCAACTGTGAGAGAGCCTTTCCCTGCCTACTGCAGGCAGGCTCGATAAATATTTTCTGGATTAAAGCCGTCAGGGAAAAATTCTCTGACGGCTTTAATATTTGCAATGAAAAATAAATCTGATATATAAAGTAAAATTTTTAAATCTTGTAGGAAAGACTTTTAGACTCGATGAATATTTTTTGATTAAACCTATTTCCCCTGCTGCTTAGCCATTGCAGCTTTTACCGCAGGGACTGCTTTTTTAACAAAGTCAGAAACGTGCTGGAATTCTATACCAAAAATATCCTTTATTCCTTTGTGGTCAAGGATTGTGTCATTCATAAAGTCCTTAATCTGTTCAGCAGTGAAGAATGACTTCTGCGGATTTGCTTTTACCATTTCAATTAACTGCTCCTTTGAAACACCCTCTGTATAGTTTGCCTTTATGCCTGCCTCTTTTGCAATCATATTGAGGAGGTCTCCCTGCGTAATGCAGTCTGGTCCGCCAATCTCAAGGCTTTTGTTTGCTGACTTTGGATTTGTGAGTGCATCTACCATGCATTTTGCAAGGTCAACATGGGAGAGAGGATTCATGTGGAAGGTCACCGGTCCAAAGGGCCATTTGGCTGCTTCACCCATTTTCAATACATTTGGGACATGGAAGAACTGGAAATCCTTGAACATTCCTGATGGTTTAAAAATCGTATAACCGATTCCTGAATTTCTGATTGTCTCCTCAGACTGGTGTTTTGCCATGTACATGTCAGATACGGATTGTGGACCAACTCCGACTGCTGTTACATGAATTATTTTTTTTACTCCATTTTTCTTTGCCACTTCCACAAGATTATTTACTCCTGTAAGCTCCACATCCTCATATTTCCGTCCTTTTTTAATTTCACCAGGAGTGAGTCTTATTGAAATAATAAGCGCATCTATTCCCTTCATGGCAGGTTCAAGAGAAGTCTTGTCAAGAATATCTCCTTCAAAAAATTCTATTTTGCTTTTTGCTTCTCCCAGTTTGTCCCTGTTAGAAGTGCTTCTTACCAGCGCTCTTACCTTGTGCCCTTTTGCCACAGCAATTTTTGCTGCTTCAGAACCAACATCTCCTGTTGCGCCTATGACTAAAATATTCATATATTAATCCTCCTGAGAATTCGTTGTAATTGTTTTTGATTGATTACCTTAGTAATTTTTGTTTATAGGATAAAGGTATTTTCATGTCAATTGGAAAGGCATCTTATCAGGTTGACCGAGAATCTCAAATCCCCCTCTATTCCCCTTTTCCCTGCCTGCCGGCAGGCAAGTAATGGGGGAGAAAAGAGAGATTGCTTTGTCGCCTGCCTGCGGTAGGCAGGCTTTGCTCCTCGCAATGACATTGTCGGGGAGATTGTTATTCTGGTTTTTCTGTCCAGAAGCAGATTGAATAAGTATGCTTTGTGCTTTGTGATGTGACGTCAACTTTGATTTTCTTTTTTTCTGACTGTTGAAGTGAAAAATCTATTGCTATGATTTTTTCTGAATGGGGCAACACTTTAACTGAACCTTGTCTGATGCCCAATTCTTCAGGATAAATATTGTAAATATAGTTTTCTTCAATATCAGCATGGTTTTTTATAGAAAAAGAAAATCTGTTTTTTTCATTTTTAATAATTATTGGAAGGAGAGTGGTTGTTTTATTATTGAAAGTCTCCGCAGGAGAAAGAAAAGAAGAAATATTCTGCCTTGCAGCTTGAAGCGGTTTTGGAACTGGATTGCTTTTATCAGTTTCAACAAACACTGTATCTTGTAAATCTGTTTTCAGGTATTTCTTGGCTCCTGATATCCGGAAATAGACTTCTGTTTTGTTAAATGCAAATGATTTGCCTGTCAAAGAGTCCAGAGAAATCTGTTTAAGTCTTAGCGGAAACGGCGAACTCTCTTCGTATGGATAAAAGAATATAACAATATTGCCATTATCATAAATTCTACTGATTGATTCTGATGATTCAAGTCTTGAATGAAACTCCGGGTCTTTCCCGGTAAACCTGCGGCTCATCTCCCTGTAAGTGTAATATATCCTGTCATCAGTTTCATGTGAAGGAACAACAAAAAACCTTATAAAATATTTTCTCGCAGTCTCCTCAACATCTCCCCTTATCATTCTGATTCCATCTGAGAGTTCAAGGTCTCTGAAGTTGTATGCCTCAAATCCCATTAAATTTGCAAATGGGGCGTTTTCATAGACAAGCAGGGAATCAGGGCTTTCAGGAATAAATTTTATTGCCTGAATATAACTGTTTATCCATCCGGTTAAATCTTTGGTCCTCCAATAGGTGTACCTGATGCTGTAGAATATAATCATTAAAATCAGAATTGAGGTTCCTGTATATGAAAATAGATTACTCTGAAATAACGATTTTGAGTTCAATGCCTTTGTTATGAGCAAAGAAGGGAGTGCCATTAGCAGGTATGATATGGAAACATAAAAGGTCATTTTCAGGATTCCGTCTAAGTTCTCAAGAGGAGTGTTAAAAGGACCTGTGAATTTTAAGAATAGATAAAATATACTTCCAAGAACAAGAGTTAATATTAAAAAGGGGCTATGATGTTGAGAAGAACTATTGAAAACAGAGTCAATGGCAACAGCCATAATAATACACATCATCGGAACTGCAGGCATGAGGATTCTCGGGAAATGATGCCCCGGATTTATTATCGCAAGAATTATGTAGGAAAGAGAAAAAACAAGAACCAGCAGGTTTGGGATATAAATTTTTTTATTACTGAATGATATGTAAATAAAAAAAACAAATGACGGGAGAAAAATGAAATAGATTAATGAATAGTAATCACAGATATTTGACCACAAACCACGGTAGAAATACTCCATTGATTGAAGCCATGCAGGCATTCCAAAGTCTCTGAAAAAATATATGCCGAGTTTATTTATGCGGTAGGCAAAGAAGGGAAGAAGGAATAAAACTGAAGAAATTAAAAAAACAGAAAGGTTTTTGCTCAGGAAATCTGTTTTCTCTTTCTTTTTAAGCTTAATAATTAAATCTATAAGGAGCCAGACAAAAATTCCAATAACGATTGCCATTGAAAATGTCCTGAAGAAGAAGGCAAGGGACGCAGTAATTCCTGCAAGAACAGCAAAAGAAAATTTCTCTTTCTCTATGCTTATCAGCAGGAGAAGGGCTGAGGAGATTATTAAAAGAGATGTATATGTGTATCCCTTGCACAGATATGAGAAGATTACATGGAGAGGGAAGATAGCCAGGAAAGTGGAAGACAGAAATGCTACCCGCGGATTATAAGCTTTTATGCAAAAAATGTAGGTTATAATGATTGTGATAAGCGCAACAAGGGATTCAAGAATTTTACCAACGACTAAATGCTCACCTGTGAAGCGGTAGATAAAACCCAAAATTATTCCTGCAAGACTCGAGTCTATGCTGATCTTTCCTGTATAGGCGAATTGCCGTGCATTTAAAAGAATTACTGCCCCGTCAGTTTCTATCAGGGGTGTGCTTAAGGAATAAAAAAACCTTATAATTCCTCCAAGGAGGAGAGGGATAACAAGAGGAAAATAAATATAAGATTTATTTGAAGTCATCAAATATCAGTTTAGTCGCTTTTCTGCCAAGGTCAATACTGTTTGAGATGGTCCTGTCATCAGGGTGAAGCTGTGATGAGTCTGTCATGTATAAGCCTTTGACAGGAGTTTTTATATCAGGCATAACTTTTGAAAAACCGACTTCACATATAGGCTGGGCATATTTGTCCCTGAATACATACGCAGATTTTATATCTTTTTCCTTAAAATCACTCCTTATTGTATGGAGGTATTCTGTGTACTGAGATATGATTTTTTTATCATCCCATGAGAATCTTTCATCAGTAGAAGGAAGATACTGGGGCAGATATATTATTTTCCCGCCGTTCAGAAAAGTACAAGGATTCAGATTGGTATATTCTATGACACCTGCAAGACTTATTCTCCTGTCATTGATATTAAGCCAGAAGGTTTCAGTCAGGGGCTTTTCAGTTTTCATAAGCACACAAACTACTCCTATGGAGTCGATCTTTTTCAGGTTTCCCCAATATGTTCCGGCAAGGGATGGCAGGAGGTTCAAAAAAACAGGGGAAGGCGCAGTTGATATAACAGCATCAAATTCTGTTATCTGAGAATCTATCTTGATTCCTTTTAGTGATAGAGCAGAGGATAACTCTATTCCGGTTGCTGCAGTTCCTTTGATTATCTCTCCGCCCTTGTTGATTATTTCTTTCTCAAGCTTATCTATGAGGGTTTTTGTCCCGCCTTCAAGATAACCAAGGGTTTCTTTCTGTGTAATCCTGCTTCTTGATTTCCCTATGCGGTGTATCCTTGCCCACATCCATGCAGCAGAGAGGTTTGAGGCATAAGCTCCGAATTTAAGTCTTATAAGAGGCTCATGAAGAATCTCATAAACATTTTTTCCAAATTTTGATATAAGCCATTCAGGGGATGGAATATTTTCAATATCCTTCCAGTCGTCAGCATTTCTACTTTTTATTTCCATGAGCGCAAACCCAAACTTTAACTTTTCAACCAGTGTAAGGTATGGAAATTTTAAGAGGTCAAATGGACTTCCAAACGGGTAGAGTTTCCCATCATAAAAAAGCCCCATCTTTGTTTTTATCCATTTCAGCCTGTTTTTAAGCCCTAATTCTTCAAGCAGAGGAAAAAGAGGGTCATCACCGAGGCAGACAAAATGGTAATATCTTTCTATAAACCCGTTATCCAACGGAAAAGAACTTGCAAGTCCTCCGAGGACAGGGTTTTTTTCAAAGAGAGTTACTTTAATCCCTTTTTTCGAAAGCTCATATGCTGATGACAGACCAGCAACTCCTCCGCCAATTATACCTACTTTCAATTCTGAATAACCTTTACCTTTCGTTTTTTGTCTGAAAATGCGGGGTTAGAAAGTCCCGCCTATAAATTTAATCTGTGTAATCTTGTCCTATCAATCAACAAACAGATAATCCCATCCTCTTTTCAAGATAGATTTAAAATGCTTGGGAGTTTTTATCTCAGAAAGCATTTTTAAAAGTATTTTAGGCCTTAGATGAAATGATAAAAAAGCCTTTCTCTGAAATTTTTTAATCTCCTTTTTTGATATTCCTTTTGGAGAATATGGAACCTTAGAATAAAATAAAGATTCCCATTGGATGTTACCTATTTCTTTGCTTTGCTGCAACTCTTCAGTAGCTTCAGTTCCCGGAAGAGGCAGAAAATTGGCAAAGTGGGCTCTTTTAAGCTTTAATTTTTTTGCAAATTTAATTGTTGCTTCTATATCCTCTTTTGTTTCTGCAGGATAGCCTATGATAAAAAAACCGCTCGGCTCAAGCCCCACTTCATTTATCAAATTGACCTTTTCCTCGATTAATTTCAGGCTCAGTTCCTTTTTCATGTGGTCAAGGACTCTCTGCGAGCCTGATTCAATCCCGACAGTAAAAGCATATGCTCCTGTTTCTTTCATAAGCATAAGCATTTCACGGTCAAGGGTATTGAGCCTCAAGCCATTCGGGAAGGTGTAGCTTATATTCATTTTTCTTTCTTTTACTCCGTCACAGAACTCTTTGACTCTGTTTTTGTAGAGATTGAACATATCGTCAATTATGTGGAATTCTCTGATTCCATAGTCATTATACAAAAGTTCCATCTCGTCCAGCACATTTTTAATATTCCTCAACCTTAATTTCCTTCCCATATTGGTATATGAGGCACAGAAGGTGCAGTGGTACGGGCAACCCCTTGATGTGCTGATAGGTGCTATTGGAAAATTTTTATAAAAAGCCCCCTGAGGGTTGTCAGGATAGGTGTCTGGCTTCAGTAAATCCCATGCAGGGAACTCAAGGGAGTCCAAATCCTCTATGAATTTTCTTTCATTAACCTGTATTTTATTCCCGTCTTTCCAGATTAAACCCGGAATGTCTTTGAATGCAATATCTTCACTATTTAAAGTTTTTTTCAGCAAGAGCGGAAGATTTTCTTCTCCCTCTCCCCAAACTCCGTAATCTGCCTTATCAAGCTCTTTCAGAACTTTTTCTCTTGTTGTTGAGACATGAGCGCCCCCAATGATTATAATAGTGTCAGGATTTGATTTCCTGACAATTTCTATTGATTGCTTAACTCTGCCAAAATCAAAGGAGAAGACCTGAAACCCTACGATTTTTGGTTTTTCTTTTCTTATAAAATTTTCAAAATCTTTAAAACTGAATTTTTCCTTTATGCAATCAAGGATTGAAATATCAGAGAAACCATTTTTTCTGAGAGCACTGGCTAAATATCCCAGCCCGATTGGCGGGACAACATAATGAGTGTTGCTTATAGGGGTTACAAGCAGAATCTGCATTTATTTGATTTATTAAATTATATCTTTCTTGTTTTTAATTAGTTTTCTTTTTCAATTTTTTTTATTGCTTTGCTTAGAGTTGCTTAGAGTAGTATAATGAGTGTGTAAACAATCTGCAATAACTTTTGGTGAGTATTAAGAACCGGCACCTTTATTTGAGGTTTAAACTATATAAGAGCTTTTGATAAGCTCCGAAAAGTTACCGAATTAGTGAGCATTAACAACCGTCCCCTTTGAAATTCTTTTAAAACTTCCAGATTATTGCCCTACTGAGAGACTGTGGTAAAATGTATAACCCGGCTAGTAATCATATCATTACCATTGCCGTCAGTATCTTTTGTTTCCAGACGCAGCTCATATTCAGTACCTGACTGAAGCGGGCTATCTAAAAAATCCAGCGATGTATCGCCTGTTGACAGCTCAAATTTCTCCTCCTCCAGACCCTCAGCTTTGATATAGAGAATCAAGCCATCTATGCCACTCAAAGAACTCCATTTAATCTCAGGAGTTAAAGAAACATCTGTGTCATTGTCCTGAGGGGAGGTGATGTCAGGGGTAGGTGGAAAATCGTGGATGACACCTACCTGAAGATTTCCATACTGCTTTGGATAGAGAATAATCTGATATTTCCCTTCAGGATACTTTCGCACAAATTCTTCCTTGCTCAGCCCATCAGCTTTCAGATTGATAGCGAAGTCATTAAAATTAAATGTATTTTTTAAAACCATTGTTTTACCGGTTGGAAGCCTCAACAGGGCTTTTTGCAGTTTCTTCGTATCCTCAGTAGCAAGCTGGAACTCAATTGCATATTCCTCTTTTGTGGGGTAAACATATTTGTAATGGTCAATACCCCATTTTATCTCTTCTTTAGCTACAAGCTCAGTATTTAAAAGACCTGTCAGGAAAAGAAAAACCACGACAAAAGCTATTACAAAATTTTTTCTCATAATTTTTCTCTCTCCTATTATAATTAAGATATAAACTTAGTTTCAGATATATTCCTTTCAAAGGGTTTGATTACAGTCATAATTTAATTTAGTATAATCCTAAAAAAAAGTGTAAGTCAATAATTAATTAAAGGGGACTAAGGGGACGGTTCTCTTTTTCAGTTGATATGGCTATGATATGATGATAATTAGAAACTCATAAAAAAAAGAGAACCGTCCCCTTTAGTCCTAAGTTTACAATTAATATGGTCCTCTTCATGAAATATTCTTTAATTAGGTAGGAAAACGGTCCTCTTATTTAAACCACATAATTATTAAGAGACTTGGCTTTCTTTTATTTTTTCCATGTAGGAATAAAGAAAATCAGGACAAAAATCTGCACCTGTATCCCAAACTATTGTTCCAAGTTGTTTGTCTATACGAAAATTTTTAAATTTTTTTAAACTATTTAAAGGTTCGAAAACTTCTCCATAGAGAAATTTTTTGAAATCAATCCTTTTTTTCTTACCATTTTCAAATTCTATTTCTATGATGTATTCTTTTATATAAAGTGCATTTTTTACTTCATGCATTTTACTCCTCCCTTATTCTAAAGGTTCTATACGGAATAAAGGTTTGTGTTCCTGAGCAAGTTTCCATTCTTTCCTTAACTCATTTCGATGTAGAAATGCCCACTCAAGGACAAGAGAGATTACCCTTCTTGACAATTTCCCTTCTAATATCTGCAAATCTTCAATAGAAAATTTTGCTTTATATTTTCCATATATTGCATGGAAATGTGGTGGATGATGATCATCATAAAACATTGCAATAATTATCCCAAAGAACTCACTTATTTTAGGCATTGTGAATTAGTTTTGTATAAATTGCAGAGAATCTTTTCAAAACGGAATTTTATAAAAATTTTTATTTGAAATATATTTTACTTAAAAACTTTATAATGTAAAGGAAAAGATGACTTACTATTCATTCCTTTAATTCAAAGCCAAGATTGAATCCTGTTGTAGAATCATCAAAAGGAATTGCTGAGGGGTTTTTTACTTATGCACATGGTATTATCTTGCCGGTACATTTCCGACAAATTTCCGATAAAATATACGCCCCCCCACGGTTGGAAGTATCAGCCACAATCAGCCAACCGTCATCTGTCCATTTCTTGCTTAACCCCGAAGGGGTGACATAAACCCTATTTCTTTCTCAGTGTTCTCTGTCTGCCTGCCGGCAGGCAGGTGTCTCTGTGGTGAAAAATTATTTGGTTCTAAGCAAGACCTTATTATGATTCCTGGGAACTTTTTATTTGAGGTAGTTGCTGAAAGAAGCATGGTGAATTGAAGTGAAAAGTAACTTTTGAGAAGAAGCAAAAAGAGACGGGATTAGTGAGGGAGGACGACCCTTCCTTTATTCTCTTCTTGATTTCGCTTGTCGCGGTATAAAAACCTCTAATCTTAACTCGTCATCAATTGTAAAGTGTTCTTATTCAACAACGTCCCTCTTCTTTCCAACTTTCAATCTAATCGGTTTTGTCTTCGCTATATAATAAGTGCGCGTCGTGCTTTTGCGTGTTAGGCGAAGTGCCGTTGATGTAATCATTTCACTTTCTTGAACAGACAGTAAACAAATTCCTGTATCGTATTAAATGGTGTTGTGTGATGTTCAACCTGACTTGACATGAGACTAAAGGCGTCTCCAAGAGTCCGTTGAAGGGAAGTCGGATCGTAGCGTACAATCTCAAGACCGCTGCACTTAAGCGGGCCATTAGGGCCAAAGGTCGCGATGATGACAAAACCACCCCGGCGAACGCTGGTCTCCATTGACTTGCAGTATCCTTTGCGCTCATTTTCCCGTACCAGAAAGTGAAATACTGCTCGGTCATGCCAAACATCAAAACTGGATTCCGATAGATCAACCGCAGTAATATCGCCAAGAACCCATTTGACGGAATCGGCTCGGGAAGCGAGTCGGTTTTTAGAGTACTCTAATGCTTGCGCTGAAATGTCCAAAACAGTGATATTTGAGTACTGAAGTGAAAGCAAGTCATCAACGAGTGTGGAGGCGCCTCCACCAACGTCAATGAGTGCAGCGCCCTTTGCCACGCCTGTTCTCAGAATCAATTCGATTGAGAGGCGTAGGGAGGGCTGATACCAACTCACCGAATCAGGCTTCTTTGTTTGGTAGATTGTTTCCCAGTGTGTGCGTTTGTCAGTCATATCTGATAACTGCATTTCACCTAACTATTTCGTATTGTCAATAAAAAATTTGAGGTCTTGGAAAAAGCTCAAGACCTCTGATTGAAAAGATTTCAAGAAAATTACACAGATTTTTCTCAAATTAAATCTGAGCAAACTGAAAGCAGGTTTCACCCTCCCCTTAATCTCCTCCCATCAACAGGTTGTGTCATAACCCCAGTTTTGGTAGGCGCAGGCTTCCTGCCTGTTGGCACCTGCCTACCGCAGGCAGGGACCTGTTTCTACTTTTTGTCAAAATCTTTAGGAGAGTAGGGCCGCCTCCGTGTGTGCCATCTGAAAAATAATACCTACATTAGGGGGCATGGACGGAGCCAGCCCCTACAATTTTTCAACAAAATCTATTTTGGGGAGTTTTCGTATAAATACAAATCTATTTCTTTAAACTTTTTGTAGCTTACCTGCCTGTAGTTTTTGTCCATACAGCCCTTTAATTCCTGCGATATGGGGTCGAGGTTTGAAAGAGGGTCCCACCATGAGAGGATAAGCCAGATTCTTTTGGCATCTTTTATTGCATTGGGAACAAGCTCAGGAACAAGGCTTGAGTGGGTCCATGCAGAGCTTTGAGGATAGTTTTCAAAATTCCTTACTGCAAGAAAGCGCTGTCTTTTGCCTGAGTAATATTCAAATGACAAAAGTGTTGACCTGCACGAATGCCCTATTATGTCACCGGGCTGAAAATTTTCTTCAATGAAGTTTACAACCGGTTTTATTGGAATACGTTCGTGTTCTCCCGGCGCCTGATGGAGATAGGGGATTTTTTCGTAGAGATTGATATAACCAAAATATGAGAAAAATGAGATTATTACCAGAAGAAAAACTATCAGGGATGTTTTGAATCTTGAGATTCCAATGGATATGATTAAACAGAACAGTGGAATTAAAAAAGATATATAGCGGTCGAGGTAAACAGGGGCATATTGGGAAACAAGAAAGAGTATTGCTACAGGAAGAAAAAAGATTGATGCAGTCAGAATGAAAATGTCTTTTTTCTTATAAAGTTTAAACAATCCTGCAATAAAACAGAAGGCAAAGATGATAACAGCAGGAAGATAATTCCATCTTGGAGAGCTGAATCCAACAGAGAAGTTTTTAAAGGTGTAGAAGAAAGTCTTAAGGTCTGGCTTTGGAATCCATGTTGTTACAAAGCCTGAGGTTTTAAAAAAATGTTCATTGAGCATTATTGGGATCCATGGGGAGAAGAGGAGAAGAATAAAGATATTGGAGATTAACCATTTTTTTGTTATACTTTTCTGAAAAACTCTATTTTTCTCGTGGTCATTGCGAGCCCATGAGCTTGCCGAATGGGCGTGGCAATCTCTTTCTCCATTGCTAACATTGAGATTGCTTTGTCGCTTCGCTCCTCGCAATGACAAGTCAGGTACTTTTGCGGAACTTTCCTTAAAGACTTTGAATATCAGAAAAATGATAAATGTTATGGTTTCAATAAGAATTAACAGCATGGCATAGTAATGGGTGTAAAGGGATAAAACAGTAGAAACAACAAAGCCAGCCCACCATGAGTTCTTGTTCTCTGTAATTGATAAGATGAAAAAGCTTATTGAAAGAAAAGAGAGAAGTATAAAGAGAGAATACATCTTTACTTCCTGCGAGTAATAGATGTGAAAAGGGGATATGGCAAGGAGTAAGGAGCTTATGAGAGATGCTTTTTCATCAAAGATATTTTTTGTGAATTTATAGAGAACAAAAATTGTACCCACTCCAAATATAACAGATGGGAGCCTTAAGATAAACTCTGATGCTTTTAGCGGAGTTAAAAAGTGCAAAATGAGAAAGTATAAAGGAGGGTTGCTATCAAGTATTTTCCCGTTAAGGATATTTCTTAAATCCTCTCTCTGAAAAGCGCATAATACCTCATCAAACCATAAATCATATAAGCCGAGCCTGTATATTCGTAAAAGAGCGGCTAAAACAAGGATGGAAGGGAGTAAGAACTTTGGAGGGTTATTTCTCATAACCTTTATCTACAAAGATTTTCCAGAATCTTTTGATCCCGTATAATGGATTTTTAAAACCCTTGATTATAAATCTCAGTTTATTTGATTTGATTTCCTTTTTCTTAAGGTGTTCTTCCCATGCACAGTTAGCCATTCTCAATCCCGCTTCAAGCTCATTTTTTGTCAGATTTTCTGTTCTTATAACCGCCCTGTTATATCCATCATATTCCTCCCAGTTTTTGCTTAAAAGAAATCCCTTTTGTTCCAAGTCGTTGTAGTATTTGCTTCCCGGGAAGGGTGTTATTATCGAAAACTGGAGGGAATCAGGGTCCTGCTCTATTGCAAACTCAATAGTCTTTCTTATGCTGTCCATAGTTTCTCCGGGAAGCCCGAAAGCAAATGTGAGATGGAATTTTATCCCAAGCTCCTTTGTAATTTTTATTGTCTCTTTAACTTTTTCAAGATCCAGTTTCTTGCCACAGTTATTGACAACTTCCTGTGACCCTGATTCAACACCGTATTTCAGCGCATGAAGACCTGTGTCTTTCATTGCTTCAAGTATTTCCCTGTCAGCAGTATCTGCGCGAGCCATTATTGCCCAGGGGATTGATAAATTTCTTTTTTTAATTTCGCTGCATATTTGAAGTATTCTTGGTTTTCCAATATTAAATGTATCATCATCAAAATAAACTGACTTAAACCCCATTTCCTTTACAAGCCATTCCATCTCATCAACTACATCAACAGGATTTCTTGTCCTGTAGGAATGGTTTCCGTACATTATCTGGGGCCAGGAACAGAAGATACACTGAAAAGGGCACCCGCGGCTTGCCCACATCTGAACACTTGGACAGGGAATTCCACCGGGTGTGTCGTTATATTTTTCCATTTTCAGCAGATGCCGCGCAGGCCAGGGAAGTATGTCTAAATTTGGAATAAGCTCGCGTTCACCGGCAAAGTTTGCTTTACCGTCAGAATCTCTGAAAAAGATACCCTTTACCTTTGACAAATTATTTCTGCTGTTATCTTTAAGGGTTTTTACAAGCTCAAGGAGTGTGAATTCGTATTCTCCCTTAAGGATAAAATCTACATCCGGATTTTGTTCAAGAAACAAATTGTTGTACATGTTTGTATCAGGTCCGCAGAAAGCAATTGCTCCGTCATTTTTTAAAATCCTTCTTGTTTCTCTTGCAAATTTCAGGTCTACAGACATTGAATTTGTTGATACTTCAAAAACAGCAAGGTTGGGCTGGAAATCGCTTATTCTTTTTAAAAACTCTTCATCTGACAGGTATTCTGCAATCCCGTCAACAAGAGAAACCTCTGTCCCGTTTTTTTCAAGAAGCGCTGCTGCATAAGCCAGAAAAAAAGGGAAAGGCATATAGCCAGCGCCAGTTTTTTCAAAATGTGGCCAGCGTGAACCAGCCCTTACTCCATAATAACCCTTTTTTTTCCATGGGGCATTTCCTAAAAAGACTTTCATTATTTTATTATAGTGAGTAATTGAAAATTAAGTTAATATATCTCATTCTCGATAGACGGGGTTTTCTAACCCCGTTTTGGCGGGACAAGAATGTCCCGCCTATCAAATCTACATCACACAAACAACGGCAAATAATATTTTTCAATTATATTGTCCCAGC
The DNA here is from genome assembly GCA_001790855.1 of Candidatus Schekmanbacteria bacterium RIFCSPLOWO2_02_FULL_38_14. Lineage (NCBI taxonomy): Bacteria > Candidatus Schekmaniibacteriota > Candidatus Schekmanbacteria bacterium RIFCSPLOWO2_02_FULL_38_14. The sequence goes on from MGDH01000018.1 coordinate 82,044, forward strand.
TAAATAACTCTTCTGCTCTTTTTCTGCCTTCTTCTCCCATTTTATTTCGCAGATTTTCATCGTCAAGAAGAAGTTCAAGCTTTTGCATTAGTTCCTCAACATTGCCCGGTTCAAACAGGAACCCTGTTTTCCCGTCTTCAACTATAAGTTCAAGACCTCCTGTTTTTGAAGCAATTACAGGTTTTCCGCAAGCCATTGCTTCAAGAGCAGTTATACCAAAGGGTTCCCGCCATACGGATGGGACAACGCATATATCCGACTTTTGATAGAGCGAAGCAAGCTCTTCATGGTTTACCCAGTTTATCAGGGAGAATTTATCACCCTGAAACCTTTTATGAAAGAGAGAAAAATACTGGTCTGTTGTCAGACAGAGTTTTATGTCGTCTCTTTTTGCAAGCAGGAGCTTGAAAGCAAGTTCCAGCACTGGAACTCCTTTTGCGTATTCAGCGAGCCTTCCAACCATGAGGATTATTTTTTTATTATCCTCTTTTTTTATCTCTTCAGGATAAAACGATTCAGGGTCAACACCTGAAGGCACTACAAGAATATTCCTGTTAATTCCTGAAAGCAAGTTTTTTAAAAAATTATTATAAACAATTATCGCCTTTGCTTCTTTTAAACTCTTTTTTAAAATATCAGGGTATTTTTTTGAAAATGCAAGCGAGCTTATGAATTCCTGCATTCTGTGGAGTTTGATTCTGTTAAAAGGATGCTCATCTTTGCGATGATTAAGAATTACTTTTAGCAGCATTTTTAATGGTGTGTCTTGTGGAAACTGGCACTTTATGCATTTTCCCGAATTTGCGAGGAAGTTATTCTCGCAGTTTTCCATGTCAAAAAAAAGTTTGTTATTAAGGCAGATTAGTTCATAAGCATAAAATCTGAAAATTTTTGGATATTCCCTTAAGGCATTTGATAAATAGGGTTTCAGAAAATAGCCGTCAGATAAGAAAATGAAGTTGGGCTTGAAAACATCAATCTCTTTTTTAATTCTTTTTGTCAAAAAATAGGGATTAAATGTAAAGCGGTTAAAAGGGATTGTTGTTACCTGAAAAGGGAGAGTTCCTTCTATTTTGCCCCTCGGAAAATACTCATTGAAAAGCGGGACAAAAAGCTTTACGTCAAATCCTCTCTTTTTAAGACCTGATGCGATTTCTTTTACATCCAGCCACGAACCTCCGGTAGGAGGCCAGTGGAATAGTAAGTCTATAAAGGCGATTTTTTTCATATCTGTTGATTATATATTTTTAAATAAAGGCATATAAAAGTTATCAATGATTTTATCCCAGTCGTACTCTCTTTCAGCTTTTTTCCTTCCTTCCTCTCCCATTCTGATTCTCATATCCTCATTTTCAAGAAGAATCTCAAGTTTTTGCATTAATGAGCGGACATTTCCCGGCTCAATGAAAAATCCGTTTTTTCCATCTTCTATAATTTCTTCAAGCCCTCCGATTTTTGAAGCAATTACAGGTTTTCCGCAAGCCATTGCCTCAATTGCAGTTATTCCAAAAGGTTCCCTCCATGTAGATGGCACAACGCAAATATCAGAATTATTATAAAGCAGAGGCAATCTGCTCTGAGGAACCCAGTCTATGAATATAAAATTATTTTTTTCTTTTTCTTCTAAATTATTAATTTCAAATTCCGGGTCTGCTGTAAAATAAAGCAGAAAATCGTCTCTTTTCCTGAGAAGCTCTTTGCAGGCATTTCTCAATACTGAAAAGCCTTTGGGAGAATATGAGGTGCGTCCGGTCATCAGAATCACCTTTTTCCTGTTTTTAATTTTCTGCTCAGGCTTGAAGGTTTTTGTATCTACCCCTGAAGGAAAAACCATTATATTGTCATTTATTCCAGCTAAAAGCGATTTCAGATAGTTGTTATAAACAATTATCCCATTAGTTTTTTTAAGGATTGACCTTACTCTTTCCGGATAGGAGGAAAGAAATGAGAGGCTTGCAATAAATTCCTGTGAAAGGAGAAGATAAAAAGGGTCTGTTTTTTTATTCATCAATATTTTTGCAAAAGCCTTTATCACACCGTTATTCTGGAACTTGCACCTGATACATTTTCTGTAATCAAGGAAGAGGCTGTTATTGCAGTTCTCACCTTTTTCATTGATTAGATTGTATGTTATGCATAATATTTCATATGCATAAAAGCGGAAAAAGGTATTGTATCCTGAGAATGCTGAAAGAACCCACGGTTTCAGATTGTATCCATCAGCAATATATACGAAGTCAGGTTTGAATTTATCTACCTGTTTTTTTATTTTCTTTGGCAAATGGTAAAAATTAAAAGTGAATTTATTGAACGGAATGGTTTCAACCGGGAAGGATGGTTTTGCTTCAATTACACCCCTTGGCAGGTATTCTGTAAAATAAGGCGCAAATAATTTAACATCAAATCCTCTTTTGCGAAGCCTTGAAGCAACTTCTTTGATGTCAAGCGAGGCACCTCCTGAAGGGGGCCATCTGAACATCAGGTCGATAAAAGCTATTTTCTTTGCCATTTATAGTTAATTAATTGTGTAATATGAATAAATGTAATTTTCAAATTATACCAAATATAAATATTAAAGGGTGCTACTATTTTTATACTGCAGAATAAATGAATTGCAAAGAATCTTTTTTCGGATGGAATTATTATTAGAGCTAAGTTAACAAATCATAAACTTTGACATAAGACAGAAAAAGTGCCCGTTTTATTGCTCTCTTTATACCTTTTCCCCATGGGATTTTTATATATTTTCTCTTTGTTTCCATATCCTGATTATATATGGAACTGTGGATAAGTCCCATCTGGGCTAACACAAGAGCTGAGAACGCACAATACTTCAGGCTTTTCTTTAAGCTGATATTTAAAAATTCTGCAAGGTCATGCGCTATTTTTTCAAGAGTATCATTACCACTGCAACGGATATAAAAAGATGACAGGAACTTCATATACTCAAACTGTTCCCTGAATCTTTCCCTTCTTGGCAGGGAATAGGATGCAAAGTTCCACATTCCTCCCCACGCGGCAGTAACACAGACAAGATAATCGTTTGGTGTGAGTTTCCTGCAAGTTTTTTCAGGAACATCATCAAGAAGAGACCTTGGTATGAAATTTATGTTGTGGTGAAAACAATCATCCCAGCTATCAACAAGACTGATTCCAAGCTGGCTGCTTTCATCCATTAGTTGTGTTTTTGGATACGCAGTAGAGAACTGCCCGATGTAGACAGGGAAGGGGAGCGGATGAAAGTATTCAATCCATCCAAGGTTTGAGAGCATTTTGTCAATAAATTGCGCCTGCAGATAATATCCGGTAATCGTTTCGCCCGGATTGAAAGCCATGTACGTGAAAAGCGGATACATGCCTGCATCTTTCTGATACTTTGCAATATCTTCAATTACTGCTAAGCTTTCCTCTTTATGAATCTGCATGAATGTATTGGGATTTGCACTTTCAATTCCTACCTCCAATCCGATACAGCCTGATTTTGCCAGGAGCTTGATAAGGTCCTTATTTTTTTCAACATGAGATGCACGGGTCAAACCAGTCCATTTGATATTGAGATTTTCTTTTAATATTCCTTCGCAAAGCCCAACAACATAATTTCTGTTGAGTAAAAAATTATCATCCCAGAAATGGAATTGGGGTATCTGAAATTTTTTTATAATCATTTTCAATTCTTCAAGTACATTTTCAGGGCTTCTCCATCTTACCTCTTTTCTCCACATAATAGGGGATACACAGTATGAGCAATTGTATGGACATCCCCTTGAACCTATGACAGGCATCCTTTTGCCTCCAACAACGTGAAGGGGGGTTGTGTAGTATTCCATTGGAAGAATGTCCCATGCCGGAAAGGGGATGCTGTCAAGGTTTTTTATCATTGAGCGGTTCGGAGTTCTTTTCATTTTTCCATCTTCTTTATAGGCTATTCCCTCTATATCCTTGAAGGATTCTTTATTATTCAATTTCTTGATAAGCTCAAAAAATGTAATCTCACCTTCATGAAGTACACACGCATCTGCATATTCAACTGCCTCTTCAGGACATAGAGAAGTGTGAACACCGCCATAGGCAAGAAAAACATCAGGAAGTTGTGCCTTTATTGCCCTTGAAAGAGTGTAAACAAATGGGGCCTGGGCTGTCCAATAGGTAATTCCTATGAGGTCCCACTTTTCTTTGCAGATTTCACGCATAGTTTGTGAATAGGTAAGATTCTTAACATGGGAGTCCAGAACCTTTATTTCAATGCCGGGAAGATTTTTCAAAAGGAATGAAGCCAGATAACCAAGACTCAGAGGTAAAATTCTTTTGTGCCTTTCATTGCACGGCAAAGGAGGATGGATTAATAAGATTTTCATAATTAAAGCTTCCTTTCAAGCTCCTTGAACACATTAAAAAGCTGCTTGCCCAGAACATTCAAACAGTACTTCTGCTCTATCTTTTCTCTGGCTTTGTCTCCCATCTCTTTTCTGAGGGATGGGTTTTTTATCAAAGTCTCTATTTTGGAAATGAACTCTTCTTTGCTGCTTGCCAGAAAACCATCTTTACCATCCTCTATTACATATTTTATTTCTCCAACCCTGCTTGCAACGGTTGGAATCCCCATTGACATAAATTCAAAAAGCTTTGTCGGGCTTTTTGAATTAATCCAGAAATTGTCTTCCTGTATTAAAGGGATTAATCCAATATCAACTGAGGATAGAAAATCAGGCATGCTTGACGGTTCAATCCAGTCTATTACCTCAATATCATCATTTTTATAAACAAGGTTGATGATTTCTTTGACTCGGTGCATATACTGGCCGCTGCCGACTATTTTGAGCTCTATATCTTTATTAAATCTTTTAGCCTGAGAGAAGCAGTGGAGGAGAAAAAGCATATTGTCAAATATCACATCTCCCCAGACTATTCCGACCCAGCAGAATCTGATTTTTTCTTTTCTGGTGTTGTTATCTTTTTTCCTGAACTTGTTTTCATCTACACCTGTCGGAATGTAATATACTTTTTTTGAATATTTTGACAAGGAATCTTTTAATGTATTGCTCGAAGCTACACAGGCAATAGCATTAGATGCTACGGTTTTCAGAATATTTTCATAATCTGATGAATTGATATTTCCAAATTTATCAGAACCTGCTGCATAGCCCAGAAAAAACTTATTGAGCAGCCTGTTCCTGTAAAGAGAGCAGTACTGGGCATCCCAGTCGTCGCAGTCAAGGATGTACCTGTTTCTTCCAATTCTTGATAGAAACAGGGGAGCAGAGGCGTGAAAGAGCACTTTTTGAATATAGAAAACATAATCTTTTTTTTGCATTAGACTTAAAATAGCCTTCAATGTCAGATAGACCTTATTCAAATCTTTCAAATCATACATTATTTCTTCTGTGTAATGGGATGGAGCAATATGGTCTTTGAATGAGAGGACTTCGGCATCTATCCCCAGCTTTTTAACTGCTTCAGCAAAGTGATAACATCTTACTCTGACATGGGGATAACTGTATCCGCTATGTCCAATAAAAACTACTTTCATTGTTTAAGGCTTTCTATATCTTTTATTATTGAGAACAGTTTTTTACCCAGCGCAGGGAGAGAAAATTCTTTTTCTGCTTTTTTTCTAGCCAATTTAGCCATATTTTTTCTGAACTCATAGTCCTTTACAAGAATTCCCATTTTTTTTGTAAAATCTTCTTTATCATTTCCTAAAAAACCGTCAATACCGTCCCTGATGATGTTTGGAACTTCTCCAGAGTTTGTGGAAACTGTTGCAAGCTCCATTGCCATATATTCAAATAATTTTGTCGGGCTTTTTGCCTTCATCCAGATTTCATTGGGCTTGTCAGGTATAAGAGGAAGAAGTCCTATATCTACAGTTGACAGCACTTCCGGCATACGGTCTGGCGGTATCCAATCCAATAAATCGATTTTGCATTCTGAATATGTTTTTTTTACAACTTCTTTTACTTTGGAATACCATTCTCCATCAGCAACAATTTTTAAAGATACATTTTTATATTCCTTGCTGAGTACAGAAAAGCAATCGAGAATGAAAACAATATTATTGTAGATAACTTCTCCCCATATCAGCCCTGTCCAGATAAAATTCACTGAATTTGTCGAATTATGTGAGATTCTTTTAAATCTTTCCGTGTTTACTCCTGTTGGAAGATAGAAGACATTATTATTATATTGAGAAAGGTACTCCTGTAGATGTCTGCTTGCAGCAATGCAGGCTGATGCTTTTTGAGCAAAATTTCTTGTTACTGTTTCTGAATCATGTCCTTTAAAGAAAATATTGTTTAAAATTTTTCGTTCAAAAAGAGGGGAACGGTCAATATCCCAGTCATCATAGTCAAGGATGAATTTTGTTCCTGTTAAACGGCTTAAAAGGAAAGGAGCTCCTGAATGATAATGAACTTTCTGAATATAGAAAATAGATTTTCTGTCCTTGAAAAGCTTAGCCATCGCGTTAAAATTGAGGCGAAGTTTTTCCTTGTCGCCAAGATTTAGCATCTCTATTCCGGTGTATTGCGGGGCGAGGTGGTCCCGGAATGAAAGGACTTCTGTTTCCATGCCAAGCTTTCTGAGCTCTTCTGCAAAATGAAAACACCTCACCCTGGTATAGGGGAAATCATAGCCGTTAATTCCTATAAAAATTGTTTTCATCTGGTTTTAAGCCTTTGCGCCATAATTATTCAGGTTTGACTGAGAATTTTCCGGAAAAGTAATTGTATTTTCCGGGAGCGTATGTCTGTCTGCTGTAATTATTTTCCTTCAGGCACTGAAGGACTCTTCCCTTGTAAGCAGGATTGGAATTTATAATGTTGGCTTCGTATTCTTCGCTCAGTGATTCAAAATCAAAGGTAACTGACGGGTATTCTGTTCCGTCAGATTTAAAGCCTAATAATTTAATAAAAGATTTAGCAGCTTTTGTTGAATATACCTTTTCCCAGTCATCATTAATATTTTCGCGAAAACTCTCAGGCATAGTTCCTTTTTTTTCTCCTAGTGATTCCCATTCAGTATATTTATCAGAAAGCATTATGTTAGCCTGTTCTTTTGCAATATTAACCGGCTCAGTAACCTCCATCTCTATATTCCATGAGATTTCCCTTTCTCCGCAAATCTTCATTTCCCATGTCTGGGATACAGGAAGCCCTCTCCATTTGCCTCTTGCCAAGATTCTTTTTTCGTCCCTTTCCACTACTTTCCAGTCAACCTGAGTGGAATCAAACCATTTTACAAAAGAACGCAGTGATGTATATCCTGAGAGTCCCTTGGTTATTTCAACATCTTTCCAGAGGAAAATGATTCTTCCGTTGTTAAATATTAAAGTTAAATCTTCCAGCTCCATTCTTGCGATCCCTCTTTTTTCGCCTATGAATAGCCAGTATCTTGATATGACCTTATCCGGGTTTCCTTCTGCGGCTACTTCACCTCTGTCAATAAGTATAACCCTGTCACAAATATGGCGGACAATATTCAGGTCATGTGATACAAAAATGAGAGTTTTTTTCTGTTCCTTGAATTTTTCAATTGTCCTGAGACATTTACCCTGAAATGATTGGTCTCCAACAGCAAGCACTTCGTCAATAAGCAGAATATCAGGGTCCACGTGTATAGCCACTGAAAATCCGAGTCTCACAAACATACCTGAAGAATATTTTCTCAGTGGCATGTCAATGAAATCTTCGATTCCTGAGTATTCAACTATCTGGTCAAATTTTTCATTTATTTCTTTTTTTGATAATCCCAGGATGGTTCCGTTCAGATAAATATTTTCCCTTCCGGTAAGGTCATGATGGAAACCTGCTCCAAGCTCTAAAAGTCCTGCCACCCTTCCTTTTACTGATACACTTCCACGGGTTGGAACAGTTACACCACTTAACACTTTAAGTATTGTAGTTTTTCCGGAACCGTTGTCTCCAATAAGCCCCACAGATTCCCCCTGTTCTACCTTGAAGCTTATATCTTTTAAGGCAACAAACTCCTTAACCTTTTTTCTTTTTAAAAAACCGAAGATGATATCTTTAACAATCATTTTTCTTTCGTGATGGATAAAATAGCTTTTCTTAATATTATTTAGTTCGATTGCGGCCATATTGACTTCTTTCAGACAAGGTCAGCAAAGACCGGTTCAATCCTTTTAAAAATTACATATCCTATCAGACAAACAGCCAGAGTTGTAAAAGAGGTTTCCAAAAACATATAGAAATCAGGCGGTAATCCTTCAAGAAGAACCCTTCTATAGGATGTAATGATACCCGCCATAGGATTTAAAAAATAATAAGTTTTTAACCTTTCAGGGACCATGGTTACCGGGTAGAATACAGGTGTTGCATAAAACCACATGAGGAGGGCAGCTTCAACAATATATCTTATATCTCTGTAGTAAACATTTAAACTTGAAGTAAGCAATGATATGCCAATGGTGAATAACACCTGAAGGGCTATAGTAACAGGAAGGAATAAAACCATATATGTCAGTCTTATTTTAAAAAATAATAGAAATAGAAAAAGAATTATAATCGAAAAGAAAAAATTTATCAGGTTTGCAGTTACAATAGAAATTGGAATTATCTCTCTTGGGAAATAAACTTTTTTAATCAGGTTAGAATTGTCTACTATGGAATTGGTACATGAGGAGAGAGATAGATTAAAGAAAGCCCAAGGGATTAAACCTGTTAATACAAAAACGGAATAGGGCTGGTCTGTTTTAATTCTGAAAAAAATTGAGAATATAACTGTTAATACTATCATCATGAGAAGCGGGTTCAGAATAGCCCAGAGAAAACCAAGGGCAGCAGTTTTATACCTTACCTTTAAATCTTTTTTTGCAAGATTGTAAACAAGTTCAATATAGTGAAACTTTGATACTGTTTTAATCGGGTTGTTAATTGTCATTGCCGTAATTTCTGAAAAGAGGGAGATAATCTCTCTGGATTATGATATCCCATTCATATTCAGCTTCAACTTTTTTTCTCCCTTCCTTGCCCATTTCGGTTCGCAGTTTATCATCTCTGAGAAGAATATCAATTTTCTCAGAGAGCTGGTTATTGTTGCCTGGCTCTACAAGGAACCCTGTTTTTCCATCATCAACAATGTCTTTGAAAACCCCAATATCTGATGCGATTACAGGCTTTCCGCATGCCATCGCTTCAACAGCCCTCAATCCGTTGCTGTCAGGCTTTACATTGGGATGAACTGTAATATCCGACATCTGATAGAGTTCCGGCTGTATTCCTTTTCTTGACTGAAAGAAAAACAGGTAATTGTTGCTTTTGAACCTGTCTGAACGAATCGGCTCGAAAAAATCATCATGAATCAGAAGTATTTTTACATTGTTATTTAATAACGCCTCAACTGCGCTGACAAATGCAGGGAATCCATGCTCTAATCCATCAAGTCTCTCAGGCATAAATATTCCTTTATACTTTTTCATAGCTTCTTTGCCGGGATAAAAGTATTTTGAATCAACTCCATGATGTATTATTTTTATATTTGAACTATATCCATCCAACAGGTTTTTTGCAAAACTATTTGAAACTATCACAGATTCAGCCTTTTCGAAACTTTCTTTTATTGTTCCTATATATGAATTCCTGAAAGCAAGGGATGAAAAAAATTCATGGGCTAAGTGATAAAAACGGGTGCTGACATTGGGGCGAAAAAAAGTGTTTATAAAATTTTTAAAAATATTCCCTTTGAAATAACATTCAATACACTGGTCTGGATTTTTTAAAAATAAATTGTTGCATACGGACATATTGTTATTAAACAGAGTTGTTTTGATACATAGGATTTCAAATGAGCAGAGCTTTAGAATAACAGGGAAATCCTTAAAGAATTCCATTACAATGTGCGGTTTTAAAGAATATCCATCCCATATAAAAACATAATGAGGGCTGAATTTTTCAATTTCTTTTTTCATCCTTTTTGCCAGAAAATAAAAGTTGAATGTGAACCTGTTAAATGGAATGGGGGTTGTTGGAAAAGGAAGGTTTGATGTTATGACACCTCTCGGAAGGTATTCTGTAAAACAGGGATAAAACAGATTTATTTTATATCCGTGTTTCTGCAAACGTGAAGCAACTTCTTTCAGTTCCAGAGATGAAGGAACCCATTGGGGCCAGCAGAAAGTAAGGTCTATAAAGGCTATTTTAGTCATATAAAAAGTGGCAGATAGTTTTTTTCAATTATTCTATCCCAATCATATTCTTTTTCTGCTTTTTCCCTTCCGGCATTTCCCATTTTTAGCCTCAGTTCCCTATTATCCATCAGGATTTCAAGCCTATTCATCAATTCTGTAGTGTTCCATGGCTGGATAACATACCCTGTAATGCCATCATCAACGATATTCTGAAGCCCTCCAACTCTCGTGGCTATTACAGGCAGTCCTGATGCCATTGATTCTATAGCCATAATTCCAAATGGTTCCTGCCAGACAGAGGGCACAACACAGATATCAGACTGGGAATAAAGCTTTGTTATTGAGTTCTGACCAAGCCAGCCTGACAGAACAAAGTTATCATTCCTTAAACGGATTCCGTGAAATTTAGCAAAGGAATCATTAGATGTAAGAAGAACTTTAAAATCATCCCTCTTGATAGACAAAAGCTTTACTGCTGTTTCAAAAAAGGGGAACCCTTTGACAAGGTCTACCATTCTCCCAGGGGCAAAGATAGTAATTTTGTCAGAATCTTTTTTCCCTTGCCTCTCAGGAATGAAGCTTTTGGTGTCAACGCCTGAAAGTGTAACCCTGATATCGTTGTTGAAGCCGGATATCAATCCCTTAATAAAATCATTATAGACTATAACGGTTTTAGAACTTCTCAATGCGTTTTTTACAAGCTCTGGATATGATTTTTTAAAAGCAAGAGAGAAGAGAAATTCGTGCCTGTGATGGAAATCTGAATCTCCCATATTGTAATTTAAAATTATTTTAGCTGTTTCTTTGTAGATTTCAGATTCCGGGAATTGGCACCTGAGACACTTTTCTCGGTCAAGGAGGAGGTTGTTTTCACATAGATTTTCATCTGTGCAGTAGAGCCTGTACATGATGCAGAGAATTTCATAGGCGTAGAACCTCCAGATAACCGGGAATTTTTTGCTCAGCGATGAGACTATGTGAGGCTTTAAATAATAACCGTCTCCAAAAAACACATAATCAGGTCTGTACTCTTCAACTGCCTTTACTATCCGTCTGGCGGCAGTAGAAAAATTGAAAGAGAACCTGTTAAACGGGATTTTTACGACAGGGAAAGGAAGCTCTTCGCTTATGACACCGCGCGGATAATAGTTGGTAAAAAGCGGAACGAATAGTTTTACATCAAACCCCTTGTTTTTAAGCCTCTCTATTATATTTTTGATGTCAACAGAGGAACCTCCTGTTGGAGGCCAGCGGAATACAAGGTCTATAAAGGCTATTTTAGTCATATGATGAAATCAGGCAGTTAATTATTAGCTCATAGTGATGTTCATTTAATCAGAGAAATATCTCTTTCAAAAGCCTTTTTGTGAAATATTTCCCAAGCATCAAGTCAAGGAATTTATTGCTATTCTCTGAGAATGAAAATTCATTTGCTAATTTTTGCCTGTTTGATTTAATCTCCTTGTCATATTCAGGAGAATTTATCGGCATTGCATTTTCAAGGAAATTAACCCAAAGCCCAAGGTACCTTTCCAGTGCAACTCCTACTGAAAACTTGTGATGCCTTTTGAAGAAGCCTGAAAATGAATATGGAGAGCCGAGGGACTCCCTGAAGGAATTATTTCTTCCCGGAATATAGGCAAGGTCTTTGCTTATAGGTTTTAGAGGTTCAATGTATTTTTCCTGATACTCTGAGGTTTTGCTTAAGGGGATAAAATCAATATAAGTAAATGTGATTATTCTTGGCAATTCTGTTTTTTCAAAAATTAAGACTGGTATGTCATAGCAGCTTTCAGAGCAGGCAATTCCTAAAGTGGTATTAATGATTCCGTTCAGGGTTATGGATGAGAAGGCGAGTTTTCCGATTCTGCTATCGCTTCTGAACAGACAGCTTTCCCCTCTGACGTATCCTGCAATAGTTAGAAAATTAAAAGAATTTAAATTATCCAGAGGTGAAATTTTCTCCAGAGGAAACTTACCTGCAAGATATTCTCTGACAATCTGGTTGAAGTCTACTACTCTTTCTTTCATTTTTTAAAATTACAATAGTCCGCAAAAGCTGACTCTCAGGCATTCAAATAAGCTTTTATCACGCTTTTTGCTTTTTGTAAATCTGCTTCTTCCCATCTAAAAAACTTTCTGAAGAAAACACTGTTATTATGCAGCAGGGGATCAATATTCTCTTCAATAATTCCTTTTTTTACAAGGTTATTCCATTCAACTGTTCCGGGGATGGGAGAGTATTCAACAATAAATGGCATGACCCCGTTTTTTATAACATAGCTTATGCTGTTCATTACATCATTCTTGGTTTGGTTTGGATGTCCTATGAAGATATAAGCACCCAATTCTTTACTTGTGAAACCTGTTTTTTTTAAAAACCCGACAGCCTTTTCAAACTCATCGTTGGTAACTTTCCCGCCTGTTATTTTCTGAAGCTCCATATCTGCTGTCTCAAGGCTTAATCTCAGAGTTTTGAATCCTGCGCTGTACATTTTTTCAGCCAGGCTTTCAGTTATGTACTTGGGGTGCAAACCGTTTGGGGTATGGAAATAGCAGGAGATATCAAGCTTGTTAATGCCATCCATGATATTTTCAAGATGGTTGACTGGATTGACAAGCAGAGCATCATCATAAAATGCAAAATTGTTAATGCCAAAATTCTTATGAAGATTTCCTATTTCAGAAATAATCTTTTCTGGCTTTATCTGTATAAATGACTTGTGGAGAATACGTGAGGCACAGTAAGTACAATTGAATGGACACCCGTATGAGGTCAGAATACAGGCATAATCAAGGCGCTTATAAAGACTGAATGCAGGGCTTGGGAATTCATCTATTGAAGGAATAAAACTAATATTACTTTTTGCCATGCCGCTTATCAGTTTGATTATTTCATTTAAATTGCTGCCTTTAAATACAAAATCAGCACCAGAAAATTTCAGAGCATGTTCATGGCATAGGGTTGCATATATCCCGCCAAGGATTACAGGGACATTTTTAAAATTATCTTTTAAAATTTCAATTGCCCTGAAAACACCCGGATACCAGTAGGTCATAGTTGATGTGACAAGTATAGCATCAGGCTTTTTAATCTTCTTCAGCTCTTCAATGAATATTTCTTCTGTTATTCCATACCTGCAGTATTTTTTTGGAATATCTCTTAAAATTTCAGGCTTTTTGACTTCGGAGCGGAAAAAGTTCCCGCAACCGTATTTCTTATTCTTGGGCTTATCAAGTTTCTGGAGTTTAAGAAGCTTTTCGTTATTACGGTCGAGGCAATCAATGAAACTTATCTCATAGCTATTTTTTAGTAAAATATCTGCAATATATAGAAGCCCCAGAGGTTTGAGCCAGAGGTCAAATGCGGCGAAATCGAAAATCCATGGATTAACAAGAAGAAGATGCGGTTTTTTCATAGTCTTAGCAAGACTTTCAGTACACTGTTTTTTCCTGCAGCTTCAAGTGCTTTTAATCCATCTTTGAGAGGGAAAGTTTTGTAAATTAGCGGCGAAATTATTATCTTCTTTCTTTTTAAAGCGTCTATTGCTTTTTTAAAAGGTCCGCAGCGTGAGCCGATGATTGAAATTTCGTTTATTACAACAGGAGATAAATTAAGAGGCATATTTGAGGCGTAAGTGCTTTTTAAAATAATCTTTCCCTTTGGCTTGGTTAGATTTATTGCTAAACTCAGACCTTCATGGGAGCTTGTGCAATCTACGACAATAGCAACCTCACCAGCCTTTAATTTTTTACCATCTAAAATCTCATTCAATAGAACCGTTTCAATCCCAAAACTTCTGGCAACTGATAGTTTCTCTTCATGTTTGCCAATCAGATAGGAGATGCATCCTGTAGTCTTAATGACCTGAGCCATTAAGAGTCCGAGTTTCCCATCTCCTAAGACTACTACTTTGTCCGAAGTTCCAATCCTTACCTGCTCTAAAACCTCAAAGCAGGCTGCAAGGGGTTCTATAAAAACTGCTTCTTTGTCAGAAATGCTTGAAGGTATAATATGGAGGTTTTTAAGCGGAAGGGTTAAATATTCTGCAAACGCTCCATCTTTATTTAGAATCCCCAATACTTTTCTGTCAGGACAATGATTCCTTAACCCTGTTTTGCAATAACTACATCTATTACAACCGATATTAATTTCACCAACAACTCTTTTACCAATCCATCTTTTATCTTTGCATTGCTCAACAATCCCTACAAATTCGTGTCCTAAAATTCCTCTGAAACCCATATAGCCTTTTACTATTTCAAGGTCGGTGTTGCAGATGCCGGAAATGAGAACTTTAATTAAAGCTTCATCTTTAGCAGGAACAGGAAGGGGGATATTATTTTTAAAAATTAATTTTTTATCAAAAATTAAGCCGAGCATTTAAACTGTCTCACTTTTAGATAATTCTTGCAAAATCATAATATGTGATGTGTAATAAAAATGTTTTTACCGGTATTGTCAATTGGTTTTATAAAGGTTTCTGAAAAATTTCGTTTGTCGTCATTGCGAGGAGCGAGAGCGACGTGGCAATCTTGCATTTTGCAGTGAGATTGCTTCGCATTCGCTCGCAATGACAGATTTGAACTGCCAAAATTTCCAGCTACATAGCAAGGAAAGTATTAATTCTGATGGTGATATTCATTGAAAAAGTTTTCATTTTCAATTTTAAAGACGGATTCTGGAAAGAGGCTTGATGTTTTTCTTCATGAAAAGATGTCTGGGTATTCACGCTCTTTTATCCAGAAATTGATTAAGGATGGTGCTGTTCTTGTCAATTTCAAACCCGCAAAGATGAGTCATAGAATTTCAGCATCGGAGAGTATTACAGTATCAGTTCCTGAACCCAAATCTGCCACTCCAAAACCTGAAGATATTCCATTAAAAATAGTTTATGAAGACTCCTCTATGCTGGTGATTGATAAACCTGCTGGAATGGTCGTGCATCCTGCAGCAGGAAATTATTCCGGTACGCTTGTTAATGCAATTCTATATCACTGTAAAGACCTTTCCGGGATTGGAGGAGAAATGAGACCCGGCATAGTTCATAGGCTTGACAAGGAAACATCAGGGCTGATGGTAGTGGCAAAAAGCGATAAGGCTCATATTTCTTTAAGCAAACAGCTCCAGAAAAGAACTCTTACAAGAGAGTATATTGCAATTGTAAGGAAGTTGTTGCCAATGGAATCAGGAGAGATTTCAAAACCACTTGGACGGAGTGAAAGAGACCGGAAAAAAATTTCAGTGCAGACAAAAAGGGGGAGGGAAGCTGTTACACAGTTCCAAGTTCTTGAACGCTTCAAGAACCATACGTTTGTTAAGGTGAAACTGAAGACAGGAAGAACACACCAGATTAGGGTTCATTTCCAATCTCTTGGATTCCCTGTGCTCGGAGATAAGGTTTATGGAGGGGTTTTAACACAGGAAGAAAAAAATATCGGGATAGAGATTTCAAGACAGGCTCTTCATTCGCAATATATAAAATTCATTCACCCTGAGACAGGGAAGGTGATGGAGTTTAAGAGTAATCTGCCTGAGGATATTGAAGAGGTTTTAAGGATTTTAAGAGGGTTGTGATAAAATAGTTTTCAGTACATTTATCAATTCCTCCGGCAGTTGCGAGGAGAAATTAACCAGCTTACCGCTTGATGGATGATAAAATTCAATATCTGAGGCATGGAGAAACTGATGTTCTAATCCTGTTGAATCAAGACCTCTGATTTTTTTTGTCTGGTAGAGCTTATCTCCGGCAATCGGGTAGCCAATATCTGACAGATGAACTCTTATCTGGTGCATCAGCCCTTTTTCAATTAGTACTTTTAAAAGGGTGTATCCGCTGTATCTTTTATAAATTTCAAAGCTGGTTATGGCTTTTCTTGCCTTAAATTTTCTAATCTTATCATCAGAATAAAAAATTTTCATTTTTCTTTTATTCTTTGGATGGTGTCCAATATGGCTTTTTATTATACCTCCTTCTTTAACCTCTCCTATTACAAGAGACATATACTCCTTTTTTATTCTGCCATCTTTCTGCTCTTTTTTGAGTTTCTCGAATATTTTATGGTTTCTTGCAATCAGAAGAAGCCCTGAAGTCCCTATGTCCAGGCGGTTGATCATTCCTGGTTCAAGAGGTTTTTTCCCAACATCTTTTATTTCCGGAAATTTTGCTATCAGAAAATTTGCAGCAGTATCTTTTTCTTCAGAATCAAGCGGATGCGATGGAATTCCTGAAGGTTTATCAAGCATGATAATATCTTTATCTTTATAGATAATCTTTACAATGAGCAAAGGATTTGGCTTAAGTTCAAGTTTATCAGGGGAGGGGATATTTTTTATATGAATTAAATCTCCCTGTCTAAGAATATCTCCTTTTTTCCCAGGGGTTCCATTAATCATGACATTCTTTTCATTGAAGATATTTTGAATGGATTTTCTGGAGAAAAAAGGGAATTCTTCTCTGAGGAATTTATCAAGCCTTACAGTTCTGAAATCTTTGGAAAAAATAATTCTTTTTTCTTTAGCCACAAATTATATTTTAAGTGTTAATGGTGATATTTCTATTGGCTTAGGTTTAAAAAAATCAATTTCTCTTTGAGAGAATTATTATTCTTTTTCCTCCATTTGAAATTTTTCTGGTAAGGTTTTGAAAAGAGTTTTTTGGTAAGTTTTTTTGAAATTCTTTTTTGCATACCTATCTTAAACCTCCTTATTAGAGACAAATTACATATCGGAAGGGAGAGAATATTTTCTAAAGCAGAGAAATTTAAAATAAGGGTTGAAGCAGAAGTTTTAGTTTTATCTGAAACCAGTATATATGCCATGTTGTCCCTTTTATTTATGGTTGGTAGGGAGTTTCACGTAAAAACCTTGCGCTTTGTTCAGGAAGGGTTGTGTTGATATACATGCCGGAGCCGAGTTCAAAGCCTGCTAATTTTGTCACTCTTGGTATTACGCTTATGTACCAGTGGTAGTATTCAAGCGAAGGACCGACTTTTGAGTAAGAGCGGATAACATAATTGTAATCAGGGTTATCAAGACAGTAATAGAGTTTGCATAGTATTCCTTTAAGAATTTCTGCCATATCATCAATTTCTTCCATTGGTATAAGCCCAAAGCAAGAGGAATGGTTCTTGGGGAATATCCAGATATGAAAGGGTGAGAGGGCAGCGTAGGGAATAAAAGCAACAAAGTTTTTGTTTTCAAGTACGATTCTTTCACCGCTATTAAGCTCATCTCTTAACACCCTGCAGAAAATACATTCTCCTGTGTCATCATAATATCTCATTGCTTCTTCAACCCTGTAGCGGATATCTTTTGGAGTAACAGGGGTGCCAATTATCTGGGAATGGGGATGTTCAAGTGAAGTGCCTGCACCCTCACCATGGTTTTTAAAAATTGTGACAAGCTTGATTCTCTTATCATGGTAAATAATATTATATCTCTCTTTGTAGGTTCTGAGTATATTTTTTATCTGTTCTTCAGTAAGCAGGGCAGGAGAGAGATTATGCTTTGGAGTTTCAACAACAACTTCGTGGATTCCAACGCCTGAAATAACTCTTTTCATTTTTTCCCATTTTCTTTCAACAATTCCTTCATTGGAAAGGGCTGCAAACTTATTATGGAAGACTCTAACCTGCCATTGTTTTTCCTTTTCAATCCTGTAGATTTCAGGAGGAGTTTTGTCCTCATTGCCGGGACAGAACGGGCAATCGTTTCGGTATTCAGAGAGTTCTTTTTTTACTTTTTCCCTTTTTGCAAACTCCTCAGGTCTTTTTGCTCTTTCAGTTGCAATTATGACCCAGTCTCTTGTTATGATGTTCTGTCGTATTTCAGGCATATAGAATTAACCTATAACTTATGACTTGTAACCTATGACTTAGTAAAATGACAAATTTTTAAGCATCAAATTCCAAATGAGCACCAAATCACAATTACCGAATAACCCAAAAAACCACTAAGTGATATTGGGATTTCGATCATTGTTTAGGATTTAGAAATTAGGATTTAATACGTATAGTATACTCCTTTATAATTTTCTTGCTGACAAGTAGGCATCTACAATTCCTGCAATCCAGACAATAATGAGCAATAAAACCCATACTCTATTTTCTGCATATACCTTTGCTTCTATTTTTGAAACAAAATCCTCAGAAATGGTTATCTGAGAAGGAGATGAAATGCTGGATATAATAATAGCATAGATTTTATAAAAAAATATGATGAGGAGGATTGTTGTTATCAGGATTAAAATAATACCTTTTAGATAATTGCGATTTTTTAGCTGACCAGCACCAGGAAACACAAAGGCTGAAAGTAGGGGACTAACAATAGTTTTTTTCATTTTTAAAATATGCTAACTTTTTTTAATTTATGTTAATTGGCTATGCCAGTCAAGACAAATATTGGGGTTTGTGTATCAGGAAAATAAAAAACCCCGATTTGATAATCGGGGTTGGAAGAAATCAGGATTTTGTAATCTGTTTAGTTTTTTGTTTTCTCAAATTTATACATTATATAAAGGCAAGCTGTCCCAATGGACACTATGCCGGCAATAATAAGCAGTGAAAAAACCAGGGTCTTAATCAGTTCCATCTAATCCTCTCTCCTTTCAATACATTTATTTTACGCGCACCCAATATAGCAATCGGATGTAGATGTCAAGGGTAAAAAGTTTATTGTCAGTTAAGAATTAAAACCGCACTCCTCTATGGTAGTCTGAAAGGATATTTTCTGCATCCGTGAGGAAAGGACTACTAATGCTTATAGAAGGGTATCTATTGATGGAATTGAACTAAAGGTGCCGGGGGGTGTTAACCCCTATGAAAAGGTGGAACTCAGGATGGTTCCAGATGAAGAAACAGGACTGACAGAGATTCGATTCTGGCATAAAGGCAAACTGGTTGGAACACAAAAAATCAAAAGCAATGACCTAAAAAGGGTGCACTTATGAGTGCGGTTTTAATTTTTAGCTAACATCAAAAAAATTTTAAACCATGAACTTTAAAAACACTTCGTTTGAGAAAAGAATTCCTCTATGGGTAAGCTTTAGCTTTATGTTTTTTAATTTCAGGAGGTTGTTTTTTATTAGCTCCTTTATTTCTTTACTGTATTTATCTTCTATTGATACTCCATGAATATTAAAAAACTCTTCTGTATCTATCCCGTCAATCAACCTCAAACCCAACATCATAGCCTCTGATATGAGTTTCTCCCTGTCTAAAAATTCCTCTCCCTCAACTACACTATGAACTTTATCAGTTGCTCGTTGCTCGCTGTTCATCGCTCGTTCTTTTGAATCCCCCCAGCCCCCCTTTAGCAAAGGGGGGTTAGAGGGGATTTGTCCCTCAAGGCTGAAGGCTGAACGCTGAACGCTATCTTCCACTCCCTTACAATACATCTCAACATCCTTCACATTCCACCACCTTTTCCCTATTACCTTTGCCCCCTTGCTGTTTTTTCCATTACGCAGAGCAGAGCAAGGCTCTGCAGCTACATTTTCACTCTGAACTCTGATAAACGAATGAGCTCCTGCCCCGAAACCCAGATACTCCCCTCCTCTCCAGTAATTCTCATTATGCCGGCATCTTTTCCCTTTTACTGCAAAATTTGAAATCTCATAATGCTCATAGCCTTTTTTGCTGATTGTCTCTATTCCATATTCATACATCCATACCTGTTCATCCTCATCAGGTAATTTTAATTCCCCATTCCTGATTAACTGGTAAAAATGCGTGTTCTCTTCTATTGTAAGGTTATAAAGAGAAATATGATGGGGTTTGAGAAAAATTGCCCTGTTCAGGCTTGACTTGAAACTTTCTAAATTCTGTCCCGGAATACCAAAGATTAAATCAATGCCCACATTCTCAAACCCTGCCTCTTTTGCCATATCAAGGCTTCTGTATATATCTTCTGCACTGTGAACTCTTCCGATTTTTTTTAACTCATAATCATTAAAGCTCTGGCATCCAAAACTTATGCGGTTAATCCCTGCCTTCAGATAACTTTTCAAAAAATCAGGTGAAACTGTTCCCGGGTTTGCTTCAATCGTCACCTCTGCGTCATCTGCGATTTTAAATGTTTTCCTGCAATACCTCAGCGTTTCTCCAATCTCCTCTGCACCAACAAGGCTTGGAGTCCCGCCTCCGAAAAAAATGGATTTGACCTGATAGTTTTTCCATGCCGGGAAAACCATGTATTTTTCAATTTCCATACACAGGGCATTCATATACCTTTTTGTCAATTTCTGTTTTTCAATATCTGCTGCAACAGGAATTGAGTTGAAATCGCAATAAAAACACTTCTTTAAGCAGAACGGAATGTGGATATATAAACCTATGGGAACCATTAAATTTAACATATAACCTATGACTTATAACTTTTGAACTTTGCCTGCCTGCCGTCAGGCAGGGATTTTGTCATTTGGATTTAGCATATATTATAATCCTCTCATCCCACCTTTAGAAAAGGGGGGACAAGGGGGGATTTGATTTTCCTTGTATTTTTTTTATTTTAGAATTAAATCAAACCTTAATAAAGGAGAATCTTTGATGTCAAAAATAGATCTTCATATGCATACTACATATTCTGACGGAACCAAAACTCCTGAAGAACTTGTAACCTACATAAAAAGCTTTGGAGTCAGAATTGCCGCTGTTACAGACCACGATATCACTGACGGAACAAAAAAGGCAATAGAGGCCGGCAAGGGGCTTGGAGTTGAAATGATTCCTGGAATTGAAATCAACTGCCTGCACAATGGCAACAGAATGGAGATTCTTGGTTACTATATTGACCCTGACAACAAGCCTCTTAATAATAAAATAAGTGAAATGAGAAACTTCAGGGAAACCCGTCTGGACAGGATAATTGATAAACTGAAAAGCCTTAATATGGAAATTTTAAAAGAAAGGGTAATGGAAATTGCAGGTGAGGGAAGCATTGGAAGGCCCCATATTGCCAGAGCCCTTCTTGAAAAAGGATATGTAAATACTCAGGCAGAGGCATTCGACAAATACCTTGCAGACGGAAAATCCTGCAATGTTGACAGAATGAAACTTTCAGCACAGGAGGCAATAAGCCTTATAAGAGGCGCCGGAGGAGTCGCAGTCCATTCCCACCCCGGATTTTTCAAAGGCGGTAATCTCAAAAAACATTTTCATGAGCTCGCTCAGTCCGGCTTAAGAGGAATTGAAGTTATATATCCATACCCGGATTCATTCCGCTATCCTGACAACTCTTCAAGAGCAGAGTCATTTTTCAATTTTCTAAAACAGGTTGGAAAAGAAAATAACCTTCTTCTGACCGGCGGCACAGATTTTCACGGAGACAATGACTACAAAGAGCTCCTGGACTGTGTTGACATACCTGCTGAGTGGATTAACAGGCTCAAAGAAGCTGTAAACAAGTGAAAACTAAAAAACCTCTTGACTGTTTCTATAAGTTTAATAGAATTAAAAATAACGGGGGAGCCTGTGGCTGAGAAATCCTTAAATAATAGGATGACCCTTGGAACCTGATCTGGGTAATGCCAGCGAAGGGAAATAATATTTAATATTATAAATAGTATCTTTTTAGCCGGGATACATCCCTTAGGTCCCCGGCTATTTTTTTTGTTTCACCACAGAGGCACAGAGCGATATTACTCTCTGTGACCTCTGTGTCTCTGTGGTAAATCTAAAATAATGAAAATTATAATAAACGGCAAGCAAGAGAAAGCAAAGGAAGGAATAACAATAAAAGAATTTTTTGGAAATCTCGGACTTGACTCTACCAGAGTTGCTGTTGAGCTTAATAAAGAAATAGTCAGAAAGAGTGAATATTCAGAAACTATCTTGAAAGATGGTGATACGCTGGAGATTGTCAGCTTTGTTGGCGGAGGATGAGTAGTTAAGTTGTTAGTGAGTGAATGGTGAATAGTAAAAATTACCCACAAAAATGAAATACAATTTCCTAGACACTATTCACTGACTGTTCACTATTCACTAATTTAAGGAGTATCGCAATGGAAAATGATTATTTAAAAATAGCAGGGAGAAAATTCAAATCCCGTTTGCTTATTGGCACAGGCAAATATGCATCTTTTGAAGAAACCAGAGAAGCCTTGGAAAAATCAGGAGCGGAAATAGTTACTGTTGCTGTCAGAAGAGTAAACATCAGTGAGAAGTCAAAGGAATCCCTCTTAGACTATATAGACAGGAAAAAATATACCATCCTTCCAAACACTGCCGGATGCTACAATGTTGAAGACGCAGTAAGGACTGCAAGGCTTGGAAGGGAAGCAGGGCTTTCTGATATGGTTAAGCTTGAAGTTATAGGTGATGAAAAAACTCTTTTCCCTGACAATGAAGGACTTCTTCAGGCAACAAAAATTCTTGTAAAAGAAGGGTTCATTGTTCTTCCATACACAAATGATGACCCAATATTTGCAAAAAAACTTGAGGATGCCGGTGCAAGCGCAGTTATGCCCCTTGGAGCTCCAATAGGTTCAGGACTTGGAATAAGAAATCCTTATAACATAAGGATTATACTTGAGCAGGCAAAAGTCCCTGTCATTGTTGATGCAGGGGTTGGAACTGCTTCAGACGCAGCAATTGCAATGGAGCTTGGATGTGATGGAGTCCTGATGAACACAGGAGTTGCAGGAGCAAAAAAGCCGTTGCTGATGGCAGAAGCAATGAAGCACGCAGTTCTTGCAGGAAGAATGGCATATCTTGCAGGAAGAATTCCAAAAAAACTTTATGCCTCAGCATCAAGCCCTTTGACAGGGATGATTGAGTAAACCTTCACCCATCACTCTTTCTCAAGGGGAAAGCGTAAGAAATACCTGGCAATGGTCAAATGTAACCGCAGGTTTTATAACCTGCATAAGTAGAAACAGACCTTTACAGGCTGACCGAGAACTCCCTTTTTGTCATTGCGAGCGACCAAAGGGAGCGTGGCAATCTCTTTATTTTCAGTACCATGTATGAGATTGCTTCGTCGCTTTGCTCCTCGCAATGACATTCTCGGTCAGTCTCTAAAGACCTGTCTCTACATTTGTTATTTATGAAAAAAGAGTTAGCTGATAAGTTTCGTATTTACTTTGTAACAGATAGAAAAATCGCAAAACAACCTTTTCTTAAGGTCATCAAAGAAGCTTTAAAAGGAGGAGTTAAGGCTATTCAGCTAAGAGAAAAAGACTTATCATCAAAAGAAATGTATGAACTTGCAAAAAAGATAAGAAAGATTACACAGGAGAATAATGCGTTGTTAATAATCAATGACAGGATAGACATAGCCCTTGCAACAGGTGCCGACGGAGTTCATCTTGGCTGGCAATCAATGCCTCTAAGAGAGGCAAGAAGAGTCTTGGGGGGAAAAAAGCTGATTGGTGTTTCAACACATTCTTTGAAGGATGCTCTTTTTGCACAGAAAAACAGTGCAGATTTTATTACTTTTGGAAATATCTACCCTGCTCCGTCAAAGCAAGGCGTGACTGGTTTTAAGGGTCCTGAAGCAATAAAAGAAATCAGAAAAAAAATCAAAATCCCGCTGATTGCAATAGGCGGAATCAAGGAAGAAAATATAAAGGATGTAATTTTAAATGGTGCTGATGGTGTAGCAGTAATTTCTGCCATAATGGGAGCAGAGAAGCCCTATGAAGCAGCAAAAGGGCTTGTTTGCAAGTTGGAAAGTTTGAATGTTGAAAATCAAGACTTAAAACTTAAATCTAAAAACTTATGAAAAAAATTTTAACCATAGCAGGCTCTGACTCAGGGGGAGGGGCAGGAATTCAGGCAGACTTGAAAACCATAACCTCTCTTGGCGGATACGGAATGAGTGTGATAACAGCCATTACTGCACAGAACAGCAGAGGTATAAGCGGAATAGAACCTGTTTCATCTGAATTGATAAAAAAACAGATTACTTGCATCTTTGAAGATTTTGGCGCAGATGCAGTTAAGACAGGAATGCTATTTAACAGCGAGATTACCGGAATCGTTGCAAAAATGTTAAAAAAGTACAAAGTAAAAAATCTTGTAGTTGACCCTGTAATGGTTGCAAAAAGCGGGGACTTCCTTTTACATAAAAAAGCAGTAGTAGCTTTAAAAAAAGAGCTGATTCCTGTTGCATTTCTCATAACTCCAAATCTCTATGAAGCCTCAGAGTTAACAGGAAAAAAAGTCAACACAATTTCAGATATGAAACTGGCAGCAAGGAAAATACATAAAGCCGGTGCAAAAAATGTTCTCATCAAGGGAGGACATTTAAAGGGTGATGCAACTGATATTTTATATGATGGTAAAAATTTTCATCAATTCAGAAAAAAAAGAATAAATACACGCCATACACACGGAGCAGGATGCACCCTTTCTGCTGCAATTGCAACATTCCTCGCAGAGGGGTATGACCTCTGCAGCTCAGTTGAAAAAGGGAAGGATTATCTTACTGAGGCTATAAAATCTGCTGTTTCTGTTGGTAAGGGAATCAATCCGGTAGACCATTTTGCTCCGGTAATTAATCGTCATAAGAAATCTGAGGTTTTAAATGAGTTAAATAAAGCCTTAGAAACTTTAAAAAAAGAAAACATCTGGAAACTCATACCTGAAGTCAGCTCAAACATCGGGTACTGTTCCGCTTGTGCAAAAAGCCTTGATGATGTAGCTGCAATCCCGGGAAGGATTATAAGGCTTGGTAAAAATATATTAACATTAGCAAGCCCTGAGTTTGGAGCTTCTTCCCATGTTGGCAAAATAGTTTTGACTATTAACAGGTTTGATGAGAATTTCAGATGCGCAATGAACATTAAATTTTCAGACCAGATACTGAAAGTATGCAAATCACTCGGGTTTGACATTGCAGAGTTTTCAAGAAAGAGAGAACCCGGAAAAATCAAGGCAAGGGAAGGTTCAAGCCTTGCGTGGGGAGTCAGAGAGGTTTTAGAAAGAAAAAGAAAAATACCTGACATAATTTTTGACAGAGGAGATATCGGGAAGGAAGCAATGATACGGGTTATTGGGAAAAATCCGTCTGATATTGCAGGCAAAGTTGTCAGGATAAACAGGAGGCTGGAATAGTATTAATGATTACACAGATTATAAATTAGGAAATGCGGGGTTAGAAACCCCGCCTATAGGTGAAATGAAATATTTTTTGTCATTGCGAGCGAAGCGAAGCAATTTCAAAAAAAGCTTACATCTAAAAAGAGGTGAAATAAAATGACTCTGCTCGAAAAGGCAAAAAAAGGGGAATTAACTCCTGAGATAGAATCAGTAGCAAAAAAAGAAGGTATTCACACCGACGAGCTTTTTAAGAAAATTTCTGAAGGAAAGGTCATAATACCTAAAAATATAAACCGAAGACCAATCATACCCTGTGGAATCGGTGAAGGGTTGACAACAAAAGTCAATGCAAATATCGGAACCTCTCCAGAGCACGCTGACCTTAACGAAGAACTTCTAAAGATAAAAGCAGCAGTCTCTGCCGGCGCTGACTCCATAATGGACCTAAGCACAGGAGGAGATATTGAAGAAGCATTAAACCAGCTCCTTGACAACTCAGATGTCATAGTTGGAACTGTACCTATATATCAGGCTGCAGTAGAGGCTTACAGAAAAAAAGAATCCATTGCCGGAATCAAGAAAGATGACTTTTTTAAAGCCATTGAAAAGCAGGCAGAGGCAGGGGTTGATTTCATGACCATTCACTGCGGAGTCACACTAAAAGCAATTGAAATGCTTGAAAAGGGGAAAAGGATAACAGGAATCGTTAGCCGCGGAGGCTCAATTATTTCACAATGGATAAAACATAATGGAAAAGAAAATCCCTATTTTGATGACTTTGACAGGCTTCTTGAAATACTGAAAAAATATGATATAACCTTAAGCCTTGGAGACGGATTGAGGCCCGGATGCTTAAATGATGCGACTGACAGGCCTCAGATTCAGGAACTGATACTCCTTGGAGAACTGACAGAAAGGGCATGGGAATGCGGAGTTCAGGTCATGATAGAGGGCCCGGGACATGTACCGATAAACCAGATAGAGACAAACATAGTTCTCCAGAAAAAGTTATGCAAGGGAGCTCCTTTTTATGTTTTAGGTCCGCTTGTAACCGATATTGCTCCGGGATATGACCATATTACATCTGCAATTGGCGGAGCACTTGCTGCAAGCTATGGTGCTGATTTTCTCTGCTATGTGACCTCTTCTGAGCACCTTCGCCTGCCAACAGTTGAAGATGTAAGAGAAGGAGTTATGGTTACAAAAATCGCAGCCCATGCAGCAGATATTGCAAAGGGGATAAAAGGAGCAATTGAAAGAGATAACAGGATGTCTCTGGCAAGAAAAAACCTTGACTGGGAAGAACAGATGAGGCTTTCAATTGACCCTGAAAAAGCCGGGGCAATAAGGAAAACCAGCATACCGAAAACCCCTGATGTATGCACAATGTGCGGAGTATTCTGCTCAATGCGGGGAGAGATGATAAATAAACCTTAAATTAAAGGAAACATCATGGCAAAAAGAGGGGCTACATTTTTTGGATTTATCTTAATCATACTGATTGCTGGCGGAGTCTTCATTGCCTCAAAAATTGACTTTCCGGTAAAATCAAAAAAAGTTCTCTGGATGGAAAAATCCCAGCAGAGCGCCAATAAACCAAAAGCTGACAAGTTTGAAAGACCTGATACTTTTGTTAAACTGATAAAAAGGGAAAAACCATCCGTTGTAAATATCAGCACAACACAGATGATAAATCAGCGCAAATATCATCCGTGGGATTTAAAGGACAAAAGAGGCAATCCCTTTGATGATTTTTTTGAAAAGTTTTTTGAAGAGATGCCAAGAAGCGAGCTTAAACGCCAAAGCTTAGGCTCAGGTTTTATAATAAGCAGAGATGGATACATCCTTACCAATTACCACGTGATAGAGAATGCAACAAAAATAACAATTACCTTATCCGATGAAAGAGAATACGAGGCAACAGTTGTTGGAAGAGACCCGAAAACTGATATTGCTCTCATTAAAATCCCTTCTGATGGAAACCTTCCTGTTGCATACCTTGGAGATTCTGACAGCCTTGAAGTCGGGGAATGGTTGATTGCTATAGGAAACCCATTTGGCCTTGCCCATACAGTAACAGTTGGAATAGTAAGTGCAAAGGGAAGGGTCATAGGAATAGGAAATTACGACAATTTCATCCAGACAGATGCCTCAATCAATCCGGGAAACAGCGGAGGACCTCTTTTTAATACAAATGGAGAGGTTGTCGGTATAAATACAGCAATCGTTGCTGCGGGTCAGGGAATAGGGTTTGCAACTCCAATAAATATGGTTAAGGAAATCTTAAAAAGCTTAAAAGAAGAAGGCAGGGCAACAAGGGGATGGCTTGGAGTAAACATCCAGCCCATAGATGAAACAATTGCAAAGACATTCAATCTCGCAGGCACAAAAGGCGCTTTGGTCGGGGATGTAATTGCAGATACACCTGCCGAAAAGGCAGGAATTAAAAGAGGAGATGTAATAGTCCGGTTTAACGGGAAAGACATAGATTCATATCACGACCTTCCAAGAATAGTTGGCAATACAAAAGTCGGGAAAGTTGTTGATGTTGTGGTAATAAGAAACGGTGAAAAAAACATTTTAAAAGTTCTGATTGAAGAGCTTAAAGATAGCCCTGTTATAAAATCCTCTGTACAGATTTCTGATAAGCTCGGCTTGATAGTTTCAGACATAGAACCTCTGGAAGCTAAACGGTTAAATATTCCGGCTGAAGGAATAGTTGTAAGGGAAGTGAAAAAAGGAAGCCTTGCTGATGAATACGATTTAAGAGCTGGTGATATAATACTTCAAATCAACAAGGAAAAACTTTCCGGAGTTGAGGATTATAAGAGAGTTTTAAAGAAACTGGAAGATGAAAAACATCTTGTAATGCTTGTAATTAGAGAAGGAAGAAGTTTTTATCTGAGCATAAAACTTAAATAAAAATTACTTGGCTTTTGGGCTAACATTTACTATTGCGTCTTCCTTGAAAATCTTAACCCTGATAGGTTCTTCTTTTTTTGGATGCTTATCAAGGTATGGTTGGATAATAAAAACCCACAGGACCAGGAAAATGACAAGCGAAAGAAAAATTAGCCTGAGATTATACTTCTGGGGTCTGACTTCAAATCTTTCTTTATCCTCTCCAGTATCAAACCTTTTATAACCCTTGGGCCAAATCCTTTTAACCTGTTGGGTTTTTCCTGTAAGAGACTTAAAATTCTGTGTTTTCTTTAAAACTTTCACCTCTACCCCCTGCTATTATCTGCAATGCGTTATTTTATTTTTAACAATATCAAAAGCTTGCGTCAAGAGAAAGAATCGAGAAAAAATCCTCTTGCATAAAAGTAAAATCTAAAATATAGTTACTCAAATTTGAGTTATTTAAGAGGTCATTGAGAGATGAGTTTAGAAACAGAAATTTCAAGGCTTGAAAATATTGCAAGGGAAACCCGCATTAATATTTTGAAAATGCTCACAATTGCCGGTTCAGGACATACAGGCGGCTCCCTGTCTGCAGTTGAACTGCTTGTCTCCATTTATTTCCACAAGATGCGCCATAAACCGGGAAACCCCAAGTGGGAAGACAGGGATAAATTTGTCCTCTCAAAGGGACACGCTGCCCCTGCCCTTTATGCTGTTCTTGCTATGTCAGGATATTTCCCAAGAGAAGAGCTCATGAACCTGAGAAAAATGGGAAGTATGCTAAGGGGACATCCATACAATGAAGTAACCCCTGGTGTTGAAGTTCCAACAGGCTCTCTTGGACAGGGAATTTCGATGGCAAGCGGGATGGCACTGGCTGCAAAACTCGATAAAAAACCAATCAGGATTTACTCTCTTCTTGGTGACGGGGAATGTCAGGAAGGACAGGTTTGGGAAGCAGCCATGAGTTGCGCACATTACAAGCTTGATAACCTGTGCGCTATGGTAGACAGAAACGGATTTCAGATTGACGGAAAAATAAAGGATATTATGGAAATTGAACCTTTTTCACAGAAATGGAAATCCTTTGGATGGGAAGTTTTTGAAATCGACGGGCACAGTTTCAGAGAAATACTGGATGCGCTTGAAAAAGCAGAGGCAGTAAAAGGAAAACCATCAGTAATAATAGCCAGAACAGTAAAAGGAAAAGGCATTAGTTTTATAGAAAATGTAAATAAATTCCACGGCACATCACCTACAAAAGAGGAGCTTGAAAAGGCTCTGAAAGAACTTGGCGAAAATGCATAGTTGGCTATTTTCTTGATTAAGGAGGATTCTTTGGAAAAACTTCTTGGAACAAGAGAGGCTTATGGTGAAGCCCTTGTTAATCTTGGAGAAAAATACAAAAATTTAGTAGTTCTTGATGCAGACCTCTCCGGTTCAACTAAAACATCAATGTTTGCAAAAGCATTCCCTGACAGGTTCTTCAACATGGGAGTAGCCGAGCAGAATATGGTGGGAACAGCAGCAGGCCTTGCAGCATCAGGAAAAATTGTGTTTGTAAGCACTTTCGCAATATTCCTCACAGGAAGGGCATGGGAACAGGTAAGGCAATCAATTTCATTCCCAAAACAGAACGTGAAACTTGTTTCAAGCCACGGAGGAATAACAGTTGGAAGCGACGGAGCATCACATCAGTCAGTAGAAGATATAAGCCTGATGAGATCTCTCCCGAATATGAAAGTGGTAGTCCCTTCAGACGCTTATGAAGCAAAAAAAGTTATTGAATATGCTGCTGCATTCGTTGGACCAATTTATATCCGCTGTTCAAGAGAAAAATTCCCTGTTCTCTTTGATGAAAATTATGTTTTTGAACTTGGAAAGGGTAAAATTCTGAAAGAAGGGAAAGACGCAACAATTTTTGCCTGTGGAATTATGCTGGCTGTTTCTCTTGAAGCAGCTTTTGTGCTCGAAGAAGAAGGGATAAATGTAAGAGTTGCAAATATGCCTTCTGTCAAGCCAATTGACACAGAATTAATAATCCGCTGTTCAGAGGAAACAGGGACAATAATTACTGCAGAAGAACATTCCATAATCGGAGGGCTCGGGTCTGCTGTTGCTGAGGTGTTGGTTGAAAACTCTCCATGCCCTATGACAAGGGTTGGGATAAAAGACAGATTTGGAATGTCAGGAAGCGTAAAAGACCTCCTTCACGAATACGGATTAACTTCAGAAAACATGGGTAATGCAGTAAAAGTGGCTCTGGAAAAAAAAAGGAAAAAACTCAAACCTGTATACTGAGTTTGTAATCAAATGATTCAGCTTTCTAATGTTGACAAGGTCTATAGCGGAGGCAGATGGGCTTTAAAGGACATAAACCTCCATATAAAAAAGGGGGAGTTTATTTTCATTACTGGTCCAAGCGGTGCAGGCAAAACCACAATTCTAAAGCTTATTTACCTTGGGGACAAAGCCTCTATCGGAGAGGTAATTCTATTTGGGAAAAACTTAGCAAAACTTAAAAAAGGAAGTATTCCCTATTTGCGCAGAAACATGGGCATAATCTTTCAGGATTTTAAACTGCTCCTTGATAAGTCTGCTTATGACAATGTAGCCTTTGCCCTAAGAATACTTGGATTCAAAAAAGGAGATATAAGAAGCAGGGTGCTTGATACACTTAAACTTGTCGGATTGGGAAAAAAATCAGGAGAAATAGCCGGAGGTCTGTCCGGAGGAGAGCAGCAGAGAGTCTGCATAGCAAGAGCTGTGGTCAATGAACCTGCTCTGATTCTTGCTGATGAGCCCACAGGCAATCTTGATGAAGGAAACGCAAACCATGTAATGGAAATTCTCCGTTCTTTAAATTCAAAAGGAACAACAGTTGTTGTTGCAACACATAACAGGGCACTCGTTGAAAGATCTGATGGAAGAAATATCTTTATTGACGGAGGAAAAATAACAAAAGAATGCCTTTTAAGGGAAGGGAATGTTTCTTAAAAACTTAAGCTTCTTTTTTCTGGAAGCATTAAAAAATATCAGAACTAATTTCTATCTGCATCTCACAATAATTCTCATTATATCAATTTCATTCTCTGTTTTAGGAATAATTTTAATATTTGAAACAAATATTGAAAACATTTTAAGTTCAGTATCAGAAGATATGACTTTGGAAGTATTCCTTAAAAATGAAATTAAAGCAGACTCTGAAGATTTTTTAAAGCTTAAAACATTTTTACAAAGCTATCCCCTTGTCAAAAAGATTCATTATATATCACGTTCTCAGGCATATTTTGATTTCAAGAAAAACTTCAGGCAATACAGCAACCTCCTTGAAGAGCTCGGAGACAATCCCTTTCCTGCCTCCTTCCGTTTAGCCCTGAAAAAAGGTTTTGACAACAAAAAGGAACTGATAGATTTAATATCAATCCTGAGCAACTGGAAAAGCATTGAAGACCTGAGCCTTAACAAGGAATGGGTTAATCATTTCTACTCGTTCGTTTCATTAATCAGGATGTCTGTATGGCTTCTCATAGCACTTATAACTGCTGGCATGATTTTGATTATTTATAATGGCATTAAACTGACTATCCATTCAAAATCCCCACAGATAGAAATAATGAAACTGGTCGGAGCTACAAACTGGTTTATACGCGGGCAGTTTATATTTGAAGGAGTTTTGGAAGGGTTGATTGGCGCATCTGTTTCTCTCTTGATTCTTTTTTTAACATATCAATTATTATTCCAGAAAATCACTGATGCATTTTCGTTCCTTTTCCCTCAGCATTCATTTTCTTTTTTACCGGTTGAATATATATTCATAATCATTGTCTCAGGAACAATCATGGGTCTTTTTGGGGCAATTTTGTCCGCTTCAAAATTCCTGAAAGACATCTATGGTTAATATGATTAAAACACCGTCTATTCCTGTTGTTAGCAGGAAGATATAATTTTTGCTTTTTTAAAATGTTAATCAGAACCTGTACAAAATGGCTTTTACCACTCCTTGTTTTTTCATTCTTCTTTTTTATCGTTGAAGCAAAGTACTCCTTGCTGTACAGCTCATCAGAAGATATAGAAAAAAACATTTCTGAAAGCCAGAAAAAATTAAACGACTACAATAAAAAACTGCTCCTGGAAAAAAGTAAATTAGAAAAGCTGAAGGAAAACAAGGCTGATATCCTTTACGGAATAGAAAAACTGAACAATCTGATAGCCGCAAGGAAAAAAGAACTTGAAACGTATAAAAAAGAATATGAAAAAAACCTGCTGCTTCTGAATGAACTTCAGGAGAAAATTGACCAACAGGCAGGCAGGCTTTCCTCTGCCAGGGAAAGACTCGGGAAAAAGCTGAGAGCTGTCTACAAAAACGGAATGTTTCGCCGGATGGAAATCATTTATAACTCAAAAAACTATCTTGATCTCATCCGGAAAATTAAACTGCTTCAGATAATTTCGAAAAATGATGCAGGACTCATAGAAGCCTTCAAGGATGGAATCAGGGAACTGGAAGAGACTAAAAAAAACCTGACTGATTCAAAAAATAAATCTCTTGAAATAGTTGAAAAAATAAAAACAGCTGAAAAAGAAATCCTGATGCGCAAGAGCGAAAAAGAACGCCTTCTTGCTGAAATTAATTCTGACGAGAAAAGGCGCACAGCCTCCCTTGAAAAACTTGAAAATGATTCAAAAAATCTTCAGGATTTGGTTAAAAATCTTTTAAAGAAAAAAACTTCCTCTCAGGAAATAGCAAAGGGAAAAAAGAATTTAGGGAAACTCAAAACAGTTAAGGGAAGCCTCCCCTGGCCTGTGCAAGGAAGAATTATTAAGCTTTTTGGAAAACAGCTCAATCAGGAGCTTAACACATATCTTTATAACAGAGGAATAACAATAAGCGTAGAAAGCGAAAGGAAATTCACTTCAATCTTTGCCGGAACGATTTTGTTTGCAGATAATTTTTCAGGATACGGTAAGCTTATAATAATAGACCATGGAAGTAGTTTGTATTCTGTATATGGCAATGCCGGTGAAATTTACGCAGGAGTCGGAGAGAAAGCAACTCAGGGCAAAATACTCGGGAAAGTTGACGGAGAACTATATTTTGAAATAAGGTACAGGGGAAGCCCACAGGACCCGCTTATGTGGTTGAAAAAGGAATAGACTAATATTATATTTGTAATTTCAGTGTTATTATTTTAGATTTAAAATTGTATTTAAACTGCAAACAAATGGAGGAAAATAAATGCTTAAGAAAAAAAATCTGTATGTTGCTATTGCCGTAATGACCATTGCTGCTGTTCTCGGGATAGCAATAAAAGCAAAGGTTGAAGAGAGAAGAGATGAAATCTATGAAAAGCTGTCTGTTTTTACACAGGCATTCACTCTTGTAAAGGGACAGTATATTGACGCAGAAAAAACAAAAGACAAAGACCTGATTTACGGTGCAATCAATGGAATGCTCAATACCCTTGACCCCCACTCATCCTTTCTTCCCCCTGATATGTATAAGGAAATGCAGATTGAAACCCAGGGGAAATTCGGCGGAGTCGGCATCCAGATTTCAATGGTAAAAGACCAGCTCACAGTAATTACACCTATAGACGATACCCCTGCATTTAAAGCCGGAATAAAGCCTCTTGACAGGATAGTGAAAATAAATGGAGAATCAACGCGTGGCGTGTCGCTTACAGATGCAGTAAAAAAGATGAGGGGCCCTAAAGGGACTAACGTTACAATAACGATAATGCGGGATTCATTCAAAGAACCGAAAGATTTTGTCCTTGAAAGAGATATAATAAAAATAAAAAGCATAAAGTCAAAAATTCTGGATGATATTGGATATCTAAGGATAACCCAGTTTCAGGAAGATACAAGCCGCGAGCTTGATAACGCCCTAAACGATATTTTGAAATCAAATATTAAAGGACTTGTTCTGGATTTGAGGAATAATCCCGGTGGGTTGCTGAACATGGCTTCAGATGTATGCGACCGTTTTCTTAAGGAAGGGAAACTTCTTGTATATACTGTTGACCAGTCAGGAAAAAGAGATTTGGAATTCATTTCAAAGAAAACTCCCCTCTGTCCCAACATACCAATGGCTGTTCTTGTAAACAGCGGAAGTGCAAGCGCATCAGAAATTGTTGCAGGAGCTCTGCAGGATTGGGAAAGAGCTGTGGTAATAGGAGTCAAAACATTTGGCAAGGGCTCTGTTCAGACTGTAATACCATTGAGTGATGGCTCAGCCCTAAGACTTACTACTTCCAGATATTACACTCCAAAGGGAAGGTCTATTCAGGAAAAGGGAATTATGCCTGACATAGAAGTTGAAGAAGCAGAACCAAGCCCTGACAAAAAAGAACAGAGGTTTTTCTTGAGAGAAAAGGACCTGGAGAATCACCTGAAAAATGAAGCTGCAACTGAAAAAACTGGAACAAAAGACAGCAAAGAGAAAAAAGAGGTTGAGAAAGAACCTCAGCCTGAAGAAATCTTACAATCAATAACCTCTCAGGAAATCGACCCATCAAAAGATTACCAGCTTAAAAGGGCTATTGAAATCCTGAAGGGGCACACTATTCTACAAAAACTTTCAGAACAGGCATCATAATAAAAGGCTCAAGGGTTCGAGAGGGACTCCCTCCGGACCCTTGAAATCTCCTTGCGATATTCCCTTTAAATTGAAACAGGCAATGGCTAAAAAAAAGAATAAAGAGACCGGCAGGTCCCCCTATCTCGGAACAATTATTTTTGTTATTGTCGCTGTTGCAGCAGGTGTAATTGCATTAAAGTATATTGAAAAACAAAAAATCCATAGCCAGCTTTTAGAAAATTCTGAAAAATTAAACCTCAGTCTTGAAAGCTCTCTGTTTAAAGCAGGTTTATCAAAAAAAGATATTGTTTCAAGCTCTGAGGAGCTTCGTGAAATAGAAAATGGCAAGATTCTTTTCTGCAAAAGAGTTGTTCTTCTTAAAAAAGGTTTAGCTGCTGAAGATTTGGAAGTTATAGTCAGAAAACTGGCAAAAATAAAAGGAGTTGAGATTGAAAAAGCAGAAGATAATGATGTTGCAAAAAAACAGGGGATAAAGCTTATTGTCAGACTCCATACCTTCCCTGTGCAGGAACTTATTATATACCCTGCTTTACAGGATAAAATATCTGACAGAACGTTAACAAAAGATGAACCCGCAAAAAACCCTGTCATTGCCATCATAATTGATGATATTGGGGGAAGCTTAAAACAGGCAAAACCTTTTCTTGCGATAAATGAACCTATAAATTTTGCAATACTTCCAAACTTAAGCTTTTCAAAAAAAATATCTCGGTTGGCAGGAAAATCAGGAAAGGAAGTTCTCCTCCACTGCCCAATGGAACCTGAAGAATACCCAAAGGCTGATCCCGGTCCCGGAGGGATATTTTTGAAAATGAAAAAAAATGAGATTTTAGAAACGCTTAATGAAAACCTCGATTCAGTTCCCAACGCAGTCGGATTCAATAACCATATGGGGTCAAGGCTTACTCAGGAGAAAAAAAAAATGGAAATCGTTCTGTCCTGGGCTAAAAAAAAGAATCTCTTTTTCATTGACAGCCGTACAACTCCAAAAACCATAGGTGCTGAAACAGCAAGGGAATTAAGCATAAAGACTGCTGAAAGAAAAGTTTTTCTTGATAATATAAGGGAGATTCCTGAAATTGAAAAAGAAATCTCCCGGCTTGCAGAATTTGCAAAAAAAGACGGCAAGGCTATCGGAATCGGACATCCCTACCCCGAAACTGCTGCGGCAATTCAGATGATGATTCCTAAACTAAAGAATGAAGGAATTGAGTTTGTCCCTGTATCTGAAATTGTTGAATGAAAAGTTAGTTTTTGTCAAAGCTAAAACTGCCGGCTCCAAAGCCTGCCACAACAAACAAACCTCCAAGAATGGCTAAATTTTTCATGAACTGAATTACTTGCATCTGGTCAGCAAAGTTTGTATGAAAGATTAAGGTCGTGGGAATGAGAAAAACAACAAGCAGAACTGCGCCTATCCTTGCCTTGTATCCAAGCAGAACAGACAACCCGCCTCCAATTTCAAGGACAATTGCGCATATTGCAAAAAACGCTGTAAAAGGCATTCCAAAAGAAACCATGTACTTTTGCGTCCCTTCAAAATTCATTATCTTCTCAAAACCAGATGCCAAAAAAATCTGTGAAATTAATATCCGACCAATAAGCGGAATGATTTTTTGCATTTTTTATCCTCCTGAGAATAACTATCTGACTTCTGCAGAGGCATTCAAGTCAAATGGATTTGTTCTTATTGCAAGGGAAAACAAATACGGGTAGTCCTTTTTTAAATGCTTCATATAAGACAACCATTCTGAAATAAGCTGTGTATATGCTCTTTTTATGTCAATTGAAAGGTGTTCATAATCAGCATCAGATAAATTCTTAACATCTTTTCTGTGTGCTAATTCATCAGTAAGATGGAAAACTGCCCAGAGAAGGTCTGTGAACGATTCATGCTCAAGAAGATTTGGATTTCCTAAAAGGCGCAGAAGAAAATCCCTTTCACCTATCAAAAAGCTTCTCAGGCTTTCTAAATTTCCATTTATGCTGTTGACCGCATAATCATGGTTTTTAATCCTCTTGCTGACTTCTGCAAATTCCTTTTCAGACCACTCGTTTGTTACAAGAAGATTTTTTCTTATTTCATCTGACTCAGGGTTAAAGCCTGAAAAAAGCCTTAGCAACTCTGTTCCGACCTGACTAAAAAATGTCCCTATTGCCATGTTCGTCTTCTTAAGCATATCGCGCCTCTCCCTCTCGCTCAAAAGCTCATCAATAATCAGCGTTACAAACAAGACCTGAATCGGGAGAAAAGCAAGGTCTCCTATCAGGTAAAGAAAAATATGGTGAGAGTTCCTGAAGATTGCATAGTGCACCAGATAAAAAAACACAGAAACTGCAATCAGCAATATGCCTAAAACAATTTGTCGTCTATAACGTTTCATGATTAAAAGCTTTTTTAAAAGAATTAGCACTTGAAAACTAAGGTGTCAAGGAAGGTTTGCCTCTTACAAAAACAAAAGGGGTGGTTTTACAACCACCCCTGTCTTGTTTTTATATTAATCTATTTCTTTTCAGAAACAGCCTTTGTTATAAGTTCAATGCCTTTTTTGGACTCTTCAACAGAGCGGGCAAGAGACTCTCTTGCCTGTTCAGGATTATGAAAACCATCAGAGTTTTCCGCTGTCCACCATTCCCAAAGAATATGCGCTTTTTGATGTTGTTCCTTTGCCTCATTTATCACATTTTCATCAATCCCAAGCTTTTTTGCTTCAACAATCTTATCAATCAGGCTGCTAAGCCAGAACTCTGCTTTTCTCATTTTGCCCTTTATGTGGTTTCTCACAGCATCAATTGAGTAATTAGCCTGTTCAGCAGTCCACTTTGAATGGCACTTCAGACAGGTCTCCTTGATATAATTTCTCGGGCTTGTCTGCCAGTGGGATGTGAATACTTTCCCGTCCTTA
The DNA here is from genome assembly GCA_001790855.1 of Candidatus Schekmanbacteria bacterium RIFCSPLOWO2_02_FULL_38_14. Classification (NCBI taxonomy): domain Bacteria; phylum Candidatus Schekmaniibacteriota; species Candidatus Schekmanbacteria bacterium RIFCSPLOWO2_02_FULL_38_14. The sequence continues at coordinate 119,644 of MGDH01000018.1, forward strand.
CCCTTAATCTTTGGCATGTGGCAGTCATTACAGCTTGCACCAGCTTTGTCATGCTTTGAATTCCAGAAAACCTCTGCCTCAGGATGCTGCGCTTTGAAAAGCAACCCTCCTGTCAAACTGTGTTTAAAGTCTCTGAACTCAAGCTTGTTATAGTGGTCATATATCTGGAATACATCCTTAAATGGAAAATGGTTTGTCCTTACATCGCTTGCTGGAATCTTTTCTCCTGTTTTGGGGTTTATTCCTGCATTGCAGTTATACTCAACATGGCACTGCCCGCACTGAAGTTTTGGGTCATATTTGTCAAGGATTGCAATCTTTCTGAAATCCCTAAAGTCTATGACCTTTATCCCTGTGCGCTTTGAGTCTTTGTGCCAGAGTGTGTCTTCTTCTGGCCTTGTAAGGGCTTGGATTAAGCCGTCCCGCACAATTCTTGGCTTTGTTGCATGCGGGTCGTGGCAGTGAATACAAGCTATGGCATTATTTAAATCTTTTGCATATTCCACCACGTTTGAAGCCCTGTCCCATTTTGCCTTTGGGTCTTTATCCCCCATAAACTTCCATTTTAAAATGCTGTCATTGGTTTTACATTTTAAACACGTTGGATATGCTGCAGCAGCACTTTCAGGAAGAAATGGTTTGTGCTCGTTTGTTTCAGGATGTCTGTCCTCAAGAACATCCCATGCCTTTAAAGGACCAGGTAAAACTGTATATTCCCATCCTTTCTTGGGCTGGAATCTTCCGCCATAAGCCCTGTCAACAACAAGATGGTCAACAAGCATGTAAGCATGGCTTCTTGGAGCATTATGTTCTTTTGTAAACCCATGCCCCATCATTAGTTTGTCCCAAAATGGATTTGGAGAACGCTCGCTTAAAAGTGATTTTTCAACCCTTGCTCCCTTTTTAGGGTTTGTCTTAAAAAAAGTCTCAAACTGATTTTTATGACAGCTTCCGCAGTTTTCAGGATTTAAATTTGTTACAGGCTTCTTTTCTTCAGGTGAGGCAATGTGCTCATTAAGATTATCATGGCACTTTACACAATTTAAAGTTTTCTTATGCTTTCCTTCGCTCCAAAGTTCCTGAACTTCAACATGACATTCAAAACAGGTTTCAGGCTTTACAAAATTTGGCCCTGAACTGTTCTTGGCAGAAATAATGAAACTCCCCAAAAGCAAAACCAACACCCCAACGCCAAAAGATAAAAACAATCTCTTTAATCTCATACTCCTCCTCCCAAAAATCAAACTATTAACTCTTAAACATATAAAGAATGAGGTCTCTGATTCTGCACGAATATCCCCATTCATTATCATACCATGCAAGCACTTTTACCATATTTCCTTCAATCACAACAGTTGAACTTCCGTCAACAATTGACGAACTTGAATTGCCATTAAAATCTATTGATACAAGAGGCTCGCCACTGTATTCAAGAATCCCTTTCAGTTCACCATCTGCAGCTTTTTTGAAAGCTCCGTTAACCTCTTCAACTGTAACAGTTCTCCCAAGCTCTGCAACAAGGTCAACAAGTGAAACATTCGGAGTCGGAACACGGATTGCAAGGCCATCAAACTTCCCTTTAAGCTCAGGAATAACAAGCGCCAGAGCTTTTGCAGCACCAGTGCTGGTTGGTATCATTGATAAAGCAGCTGCCCTTGCCCTTCTTAAATCCTTGTGAGGAAGGTCAAGAATCTTCTGGTCATTTGTATAGGAATGGATTGTTGTCATCAGCCCTCTTTTGAGACCAAATTCGCTGAGAAGAACCTTTGCAACCGGCGCTAAGCAGTTTGTTGTGCATGATGCATTTGAAATAATATTATGCTCTTTAGGATTGTAGTTTTTCTCATTAACCCCCAGGACAATAGTAATGTCAGGGTTTTTTGCAGGAGCAGAAATTATTACCTTTTTTGTGCCGGCGCTAAGATGCTTTGATGCATTTTCTTTGTCAACAAACAGCCCTGTTGATTCAACAACAATATCAACACCAAGGTCTTTCCACGGAAGCTGGGCAGGGTCTTTTACTGAAAGAGCCTTTATTTTCTTCCCGTCAACTACTATGGAATCCTCTGTGTTTTTTACATCCGCTTTGAAAATACCATGAACTGAGTCATACTTTAACAGATGCGCAAGCGTTGCAGGGCTGGTGATATCATTTATTGCAACAATATCTATTTCTTTTGTATTTGCTGACGCTCTCAGAAAATTTCTTCCTATTCTTCCAAATCCGTTGATTCCAACTTTGACTGCCATTTTCTCCTCCTCAAAGCTATTTTACAGTTCAAGTGAATTTTTCATCAGCCATAAGTTGACTGATGAGGCTTTTAGATATTACGATTACAGTTTCCAGATACCGTGTTCTTATAGTTCAAAAACCATATATTTATAATCCGAATATCTACACAAAACAAACTAAAAGCATCAAACTGGTACAGGAAAAAATTTTAAAAGTCAACTCAAAAAATAAATAATAAAAAGGTTGCAAAAACTTTATATCCTGAAAGTTCAAACAGTATAATCAAAGAATTAAAAAATATTTTATTTGACAATCTTAATAAATTTTCATCTATTTATTATAAATATGATTGATACATCTAACGGAAAAAGAATAGATATTGCATGGCAGGTTGGCCTGCAGGTTTCCCTGTTAAAACAGATTGAAGGCAAAGAAGTCAAATTCCAGACTCAGATAGTTGGCTGGAGTATTCCTAACTTTATCATAGTTCATACACCTTATCTGAATGGCTTTCCCCCTGAAACGGATAAAGGGTCTGAATGTTTTATTAGACTGCTGAGTGAAGGCGAAACCATCGGTTTTGAAAACAGAGTCATTAGAGTCCAATTAAATCCAATCCCGTTAATCTTTTTAAGCTATCCTTCAATACTTGATAATGTATCCGCAAGAAAGGAAAAAAGATTTAAAACTCTCCTGCCAGCAGTGATACAGACAAAAGATAAAGATGGAAATATTGCGACATCAAACGGATTAATTCTCAATCTGAGTTCAACCGGCTGTCTTATCTCAACACAGAACAACTACCACAGAGGAAGCAGGATTTTCATTAGTTTCTCTCTGGCAACTAATGATGAAATAAACGATTTATCCTGTTATGTGAATAACGTAAGAGAGTCAAAAGAAATGAAATTACTCGGAATAGAATTTGATGAAGATTCAAAAGAAAAAAATAAAAGCAGACTCGATAAGTTTATTAACCCAATAGAAACTCTTAGCTTACCTGAGTAATAATAGTCTTTTTAGCGGGACAAAAATATCCCGTCTGCCTGCAGGTGGGGTTTTTTAACCCCGCCTTTTTAATTTAAAAAAAGGCAACATATGCAAAAAATCAAATTAGGAAAAACAGGATTTGAAGCAAGCAAACTTGGATTTGGAGCAATGCATCTTCCAAGAGTAAGCCCTGAAGAATCTGAAAGACTTATAAACAAAGCAATTGATATGGGAATAAATTATTTTGATACAGCAAGAGCATATCAGGACAGCGAAGAGAAGTTGAGCAGGGTAATACCAAAGCGAAGGAATGAATGTATCATCACAACCCGTTCTCATAACTGGAAAATGGGAATTGATGTTTACATTAAAGACTTTGAAACAAGCCTTAAAACTCTTAAGGTTGAGAGAATTGACTTTTATGGACTCCACAGCATAAATAAAAAAGATGAGCTTGATATGGTTATGGGTAAACACCTTGAGTTTCTGAAAAAAGCAAAGGAAAAAGGAGATATAGGACATATTCTTATTTCAGGACACAACCATTTAGTCATGGCAGAAGCTGTAAAAACCGGTGAATTTGACATGGTTTTTTTCCCTTTTAATGTGATTGAAAAAGAACCTCTGGAAACGCTTATCAACGAGGCAAACAAAAGAAATG